>NZ_JAQMYQ010000059.1:0-30415 GCF_028369275.1 Mitsuaria sp. RG | reverse complement strand
GGGGCCGGCCCCCCCCCCCCCCCCCCCCCCCCCCCCCCCACGCCTCGCAGCCCCCGGGGATGGCAACCCTGTGGCAAACTACCCGCCCCAAGGAGCCCCCCATGCCCAGACCCCGCTGCGAGCGTTGCCAGCGCCCGCTCGCCCATTGCCTCTGCCCACTGATCCCGCACCTGGACAGCCGCACCCGCGTGGTCGTGCTGCAGCACCCCAGCGAGACCGCCCACGCCCTGAACACCGCACGCCTGGCGGTCCTTGGGCTGGTCAACGCCGAGTTGCGGATCGGCGAGGTGTTCGAAGACCTGGACGCGCTGCTGGCAACGCCAGGTTACCGACCGGCGCTGCTGTTCCCCGGTGACGAGGCCGAGGTCCTGCAAGGCTATGGTCAAGACGTCGACCTGCCGCTGCTGCTGATCGTGCCGGATGGCACTTGGCGCAAGGCGCGCAAGTTGCTGTACCTGAACTCGCTGCTGGAGAGTCTGCCACGGGTGACGCTCGGCCATGTCCAGCCCTCGCGCTATCGGTTGCGCAAGGCACCGGAACCGGGTGCCCTGTCGACGCTCGAGGCGGTGGTGCAGGCGTTGAATGTGCTGGAGGCTCCGGCAGCGTTCGATGAGTTACTGCGCCCGTTCGAGGCGCTGATCGAAGGGCAGATCGAGGCCATGGGAGCGCAGACATATCAACGCAATCATGGGCAGGTTTGAATCGGAGCCCGCCCCTTCAAGGTGTGATAGTAGGCGCCCGGCCTGGAGTTGCCGGGGCTGCTTTGCAGCCCTTTCGCGGCACAAGGCCGCTCCTACTGGGCACGCGTTCTCCTGTAGGAGCGGCCTTGTGCCGCGAAAGGGTTGCAAAGCGACCCCGGCAATCTTGAATTGGAGCGGCCCTTTCAAGGGGTGAGCCTGATCGCGTAACAAGCCCACCATGCGACGGGCTAATGATCAGTGGGAGCGGGCTTGCCCCGCGATTGCACTGCCATGCTGGCGATCACCGCTCGCGCAACGCCTCCGTCCGCGCCTTCAGCACCGGTTTCAACAGATAGTCCAGCACGCTCTTCTGCCCGGTGATGATATCCACCGTGGCCACCATCCCAGGGATGATCAGCAGCGGTTTGTTGTCCCCACCCAGGTGGTTCTTGTCGGTGCGCACCTGGATCAGGTAGAACGCGTTGCCCTTGTCGTCGGTGACGGTATCCGCGCCAATCAGCTCCAGCTTGGCCTTGAGCCCGCCGTAGATGGTGTAGTCGTAGGCGCTGAACTTGACCATCGCCGTCTGTCCCGGGTGCAGGAACGCCACGTCCTGGGGCCTTACCTTGGCCTCGATCAGCAGGTTGTCCTCGATCGGCACGATCTCCACCAGGTCGCTGCCGGGCTGGACCACGCCGCCGATGGTGTTGACCTTGAGCAGCTTGACGATGCCGCGCACCGGCGACACCACGGTGGTGCGGTTGACCCGGTCGTCGATGGCGATGCTGGTGGCGGTGATCTTCGACAGCTCCGTGCGCTTGTCGTTGAGCTCCTTGGCGGCGTCGGAGCGGAAGCTGGCGTCGGATTCCTGGATCTTGCTGCGGATTTCGGCGATCGCCGCCTCGGCGCGGGGGATCGCCAGGTTGGTGGCATTGAGCTGGCCGCGCGCCTCGACGCTGCGCTGCTTGAGGCGCAGGATTTCCACGGGGGATATGGCACCTTTGCTCACCAGTGGCGAGGACATGTCCAGTTCCTGTTGCAGCAGGCCGACCGCCGAGCGGTATTGGTCGACCTTGGAGCGGAACTCGGCCAGCTCCTGGGTCTTTTGTCGCAGTTGTTCGTTGAGGGTCTGTTTCTCGCTGGCCAGCCGACGCTGGCGCGAGTCATACAACGCGGCTTCGTCCTCGGCCACCTGCGGTGCCTTGGCGCGGACTTCGTTCGACAACACGAAGGGCCTGCCCTCGGACTCGGCCGACAGGCGCTCGACCTGGGCGGTGAGCGCGTAACGGTCGGCTTCACTCTCGCCCTTGTTCGACTTGAAGCGGGTGTCGTCCAGGCGCAGCAGGGTCGCGCCCTTGTCGACCATTTGCCCTTCACGCACGAAGATCTCGGTGACGATGCCGCCCTCGAGGTTCTGCACCACCTGCACCTTGCTCGACGGAATGGCCTTGCCCTCGCCGACGGTGACCTCGTCGAGCACCGCGAAGTTGGCCCAGACCAGGGCCACCAGCAGCAGGATCGCCGCCAGCCAAACGGTCAGGCGTGACAGGCTGGGCGACTCCTGCAAGGTGGCGCCGGCCAGCTCCGGCATGTAGTCGCGTTCGGCGCGCTTGTCGGCGCCCTGGAGGTAGCTGCGCACGCTGTGGCTGAAGGGCATACATTACCTCCTAGAAAACTGGCCCCCTGTAGGAGCGGGCTTGTCCCGCGATCACGGGCATAGCCCGTGCCAGGCACCGCGTTGCCTTGATCGCGGGACAAGCCCGCTCCTACAGGGGTGGTGGTCGTGTCACAGCGCCGCGCCGATACGGCCCTTGCGCAGCGCGTCGATGACCGCGTCCTTCGGCCCGTCGGCGACGATCTTGCCGTTGTCCAGCACCAGCAGCCGATCCACCAGGCTGAGCATCGAGGTGCGGTGGGTGACCAGCAGCAGGGTCTTGCCCGGCACCCAGTTCAGCAGGCGCTGGCGCAGTTGCTCCTCGCTGCTGTTGTCCATGTGGCTGGTGGGTTCGTCGAGGATCAGGATCGGCGGTTCCAGCAGCAGCGCCCGGGCCAGCAGCACGGCCTGGCGCTGGCCACCGGACAACAGCTGGCCGCGTTCGCCCACCGGGCGGTCGAAGCCTTGCGGGTGCTGGCGGGCCAGTTCGCTGACCCCGGTCAGCTCGGCCACTTCGAGCATGCGCGCATCGCTGACATGACGGGCGCCGAGGGTGAGGTTGTCGCGCAGGCTGCCGGCCAGCAGGGGCAGGTCGTGGGCCACGTAGCCAACCTGGCTGCGCAGGTCGGCGATGTCCAGCTGGCGCAGGTCGAGGTTGTCCAGCAACACCTGGCCTTCGTCAGGGTGATGAAAGCCCATCAGCAGGCGGGCGAGGGTGCTCTTGCCCGAGCCGCTGCGGCCGATGATGCCGATGCGCTCGCCTGGCTTGAGCGTGGCACTCACATCGTTGAGCGCCGGGGCCGCTTGCCCGGGATAGCGGAAGGTGGCGTGGTTGATGCTGATGCCACCCAGCAGAGCGGTGTGTTCCAGGGCCTGGTGCTCGGCCTCGCGTTCCTGGGGCAGGCTCATCAGCGCATCGGTGCTGCGCATGGTCAGCTGCGCCTGCTGGTAGCGGGTGATCAGCCCGGCGATCTGGCCCAGCGGCGCGAGGACCCGGCTGCCGAGCATGTAGCTGGCCACCAGCGCACCGACGCTGAGGTTGCCGGCGATGATGCTGTACACCCCGGCGACGATGGTGGCCATGCCGCAAAACTGCTGGATGAACAGCGTGCCGTTGCTGGCCAGCGAGGACAGGTTGCGGGCATGGGCGTCGAGGCGGGCGATGGCGCCGTTGGTGTGTTCCCACTGGTACTGGCGCTCGCTTTCGGCGCCGCAGGCCTTGAGGGTCTCCAGGCCGCCGAGGGTCTCGATCAGCAACGCCTGGCGCACCGCACCGAGGCTCAGGCTCTTCTGCACCGTGTCACGCAGGCGCACCTGGATGAACAGCGCCAGGCCCACGGCCAGCGGGAAGGCTATCAGCGGGATCACCACCAGCCAGCCGCCGAGCAGGCCGATCACCAGCAGCATCAGCGCCACGAACGGCAGGTCGATGATGCTGGTCAGGGTGACCGCGGTGAGAAATTCGCGCAGTCCCTGGAAGTCATGGATGCTCTGGGCGAAGCCGCCGATGGTGGCGGGCCGGGCCTTCATGCTCATGCCGGTGATGCGTTCGAACAGGGTGGCCGAGAGAATCAGGTCGGTCTTCTTGCCGGCCTGGTCCAGCAGGTGGGCGCGGACCATGCGCAGCACCAGCTCGAAGGCGGTGCCGATGAACAGCCCGGCCACCAGCACCCACAGAGTGGACAGCGCCTGGTTGGGCACCACGCGGTCGTAGGTCTGCATGACGAACAGCGGCACCATCAACCCCAGCAGGTTGATCAGCAGGCTGGCCAGCAGGGCATCACCATACAGCCAGCGGGAATGCCGCAGGGTGTCGCGGAACCAGGCATTGACCCGTGGGATCAGCGGGGCACGCACGTCCTCCAGGGTATGGCGAGGACGGGCGAACAGGACCTGGCCGCTGTAGGCCTCGGCCAGGACTTCGCGTTCGACCCACTGCTCGCCGCCTTCGGCTTCGCACGGCAGCAACAGGGCCCGGCCATTGTCCCCCCAGCGTTGCAGCACGGCGCTGCGGCCGTCATTGAGGATCAGCAGAACCGGCAGGTTGAGTGGCGAGATGGCGTCCAGGTCACGCTGCAGGACCCGCGCCTGCAACCCCGCCCGCGCGGCGGCGCGGGGCAGCAGGGCCAGGGGCAGGCGTTGCTCGGCCAGCGGCAGACCGCTGCACAGGCTGGCGCGGCTGGCAGGGCAGCCGTGCAGCTTGCACAGGATCAGCAGGCCATCGAGCAACGGATCATCAACATCCAGGCGCGGTTGCGCGCTTTGCATACTGGTCACGATGGCCTACTCCTGCCGCGGTGGACGGGAAATGGGCGCTGGCGAAAAGTCCCTTGTCTCGTCAGAACCTAACGCATGTCGGGCAATTTCGCCTCGTTGCGTACTTCGGTCTTGGCGATGGCCTCGGGTGGCAGCGAGATGTGCTGCTTGCTCAGCAACTCACCCATGGTTGCCAGGACCCGATACATGGAGAACTCTTCGGTGTAGCGCACTTCGGTGTAGCGCCGGTTGGCGTTGTACAGCTCGTTCTCGCTGTCGAGCACGTCGAGCAGGGTACGTTGGCCCAAGCCGAACTGGTCCTGGTAGGCGGCGCGCACGCGCTGGGTGGTTTCGGCGTACTCGCGGGCGCTCGGGGTCTGCTTGCGGGCGTTGTTCATCGCGTTCCAGGCCAGGCTGAGGTTTTCGTTCAGCTCGCGCAGGGCGTTGTTGCGGATGTCCATCGCCTGGTTGATCTTGTGCGCGTCGGACTGCAGGCGGGCCTTGTCGCTGCCGCCGCGGAACAGGTTGTAGCTGAGCTCGACGCCGGCCTGCCAGTCGTTGTTGTCGTGGCCCTTCTGACCGCCGATGTTGTTGTTGGCGCCGGTGGCCAGCACCGCGTCCAGGCGCGGGTAGAAGGGCGACTTGGCCACTTCGTATTGCTGCTCGGCGGAGCGCACGTCAGCCTGCGCCGACTTCAGGTAGGGGTTGTTCTCCAGCATGCCCTGGCGGGCATTGAGCAGGTCACCCGGTACTTCGCCCTTGATCGTGACCGGTGTTTCCAGCTCGTCCGGCATGCGCCCGACTACGCTGTAGAAGTTGGCCTCGGCGTCGGCCAGATCGACCTCGGCGGTGTCCAGGTTGTTCTCGGCCAGGGCGCGACGGGCGCGGGACTGGTCGAGGTCGGCGGTGCTGCCCACGCCACGTTCGCTGCGCAGGCCGATCTGGTCGTTGACCCGCAGGTGGGCCTGCAGGTTGTTCTTGGCCAGGGTCACCAGTTCGCGGCGCTTGAGTACCTCGAGGTAGACCTCGATGGCACGCAGGGCGATGCTCTCGGCGGTGGCCTGGGTGTAGTAGGCGCGCGAGGTGGCCACCGCTTCGGTGCGGGCGACCTCGTTGGAGGTGTTGAAGCCATCGAACAGCATCTGCCGCAGGCGCAGTTCCGACTGGGTGTAGTTGAGGGTTTCCTTGTTGTGGTTACGCGTGCCGTCGGGGTTGAAGCCGCGAGTGTTGGTGTTGTCCGAGCGTTGCCGGCCGTAGCCTGCGACCAGATCGACGGTTGGGTAGTACCCCCCGCGGGCGAACTTCACATCCTCGTCGGCCGACAGCCTGCTGTTGCGGCTGGCGCTGATCTCGGGATGCTGGTCCACGGCGTTCTGGACAGCCTCGGTGATCGACATCGCCTGACTGTTGGCACACGCCATGGCCAACAAAATCGCACTGGTGATGGGGGTTAAAGCGCGCATGGGGTACATCTCCCTGGTCTTGAATAATGTCCTGCTAATCGCCAAAAAAATGACGAAAAATTAGAATCAAACCGTTTCAGGTTTGTAACAACAGAGCTAAGAACATTTATCGGGCGAGCTAAGAAGATTTTTTCATAAGATATATGCGAAAAAAAACTTATGCGGTCTAAGGAATCCGCGACATTGTTTCATTCAGGCGGTTACGGGAATTGGCTGGGACAGGCGATTTTCGGGCCTTGGTGAAAGTTCCAGATTTTTTGCAGCTAAGGAGACAGGGGAGGAAGGCGAAAGCGGAATTTGGCGACAGAAAAATGGCACTCGATAATGGCCATTCGCCCACTTCGCTATCGTGGCAGTCGTCACAAGGAGCGTGGTTTCTCACGAACGTGACAGCAACGATCCACCAGCCATGGCACTCGGAACGTTGCGCACATTACCCGGCACGCCTTGATCTGCGAAAAGCCCATCGGCAGGGGAGGCGTACGCTCATGGCTAAATTAGTCGGTGTAGTCGGCAAGGTGATCGGCCAGGTATTCGCGGTGGGCGACGATGGTCATCGCCGCCTGTTGGTGGAAGGCGACCGGTTGTTCGTCGGCGAACAGCTCGAGACCGGCAGCGAGGGCGCCGTGGCGGTGCGGCTGCAAAATGGTGCGCAGCTGACCCTGGGCCGCGGCAGCAGCCTGGAGATGACCACCGACCTGCTGGCCAATCGCGCGCCCCACGTGCAGGCGCCGGACGCGCAGCCCAGCGACGCCCAGCTCAGTGATGTCGAGCAACTGCAAAAAGCCATTGCCGCTGGCGCCGACCCCACGCAGGAAGCCGAAGCGACGGCGGCGGGCGGCAACCCGTCAGGCGTGTCGGGGGCGCTCGGCGGGGGTCACAGTTTCGTGATACTGACCGAGGTGGCCGCCCGGGTGGATCCCACCATCGGCTTCCCCACCGCAGGATTCAATGGTTTCCCACTGCTGGCCAATCTCGAACTCGGTGGCCTCGACGGCAACGATGACGGGCCGGTGTTGGCCGATACACCAGCGATCGACAATCCGGTCAGCCTCAATGGCCTGGATATCAGCCCCGCCGAATTGACCCTGGACGAGGCCAACCTGGCCCAGGGCTCGGCCAGCAATCCGGCGGCCCTGACCCAGTCCGGCAGTTTCACGGTGGTGGCCGCCGATGGCGTGTTCAACCTCAGTGTCGGCGGCATCAATGTGGTCACGGCGGGCGTGGTCACCGGCATCGGGCAGTCCATCGTCACCGGGCTCGGCAATGTGCTGACCATTACCGGCTACAACCCGGCCACGGGTGTGGTGAGCTACAGCTACACCCTGACCGGCGCCGAGCATCACCCGGACGGTGCGGGCAGCAATACCCTGGGCGAGCAGTTCCCGGTGCTGGTCAGCGACACGGATGGCGACGTGGCCAGCGGTACGCTCGACGTGATCATCCGTGACGATGTGCCACGGGCGGTGAACGACACCAATGCCACCGCCGCCACCGAGCAGCATGTGGAACTCAGCGGCAATGTGCTGGGCAACGACATCCAGGGGGCAGACCGCATCCCCAGCGGCCCGGTGGTAGCCGGTACCTTCGTCGGCACCTACGGCACCCTGGTCCTGGCGGCGGACGGCTCCTACACCTACACCCTCAACACCAACGACCCCGACTTCAAGAACCTGCAAGGCGGTGGCAATGGGGTGGAGACCTTCACCTACACCCTGAAGGACGCCGACGGCGACTCCAGCACCGCGACCCTGACCCTGAACGTCAGCAACCTCGACGACCCGGTGACCCTGGGCGGTCTGGACGTGAACGGTGGCGAGCTGACGGTCTACGAGAAAAACCTGGCCGACGGCAGCGCGCCGAACCCGGGCGCCCTGACCCAGAGCGGCACGTTCACGGTCAGTGCACCGGATGGCCTGCAATCCTTGAGCGTCGGCGGTATCAGCGTGGTCAGCGGTGGCGTGGCGGCAAGCTTCCCGCAGTCGATCACCACGGCGCTGGGCAATACCCTGACCATCACTGGCTACAACCCGGCCACGGGCGTGATCAGCTATAGCTACACCTTGCTGGACAATGAGAGCCACGCCAACGGCGACGGCGCCAACAGCCTGTCCGAGCACTTCACCGTCACGGCCACGGACACCGACGGCAGCACGGCCAGCGGCTCGCTGGATGTGAACATCGTTGATGACCTGCCCAAGGCCAATCCCGATTCGGCCAGTGTCGTCGAAGGTGGCACGGTCAGCGGCAACGTGCTCGACAACGACACCTCAGGCGCCGACGTGCGCGCCGATGGCAAGTACGTGGTCGGCGTGCGGGCCGGCTCCGATACCTCGACCTCGGCCAGCGGCCAGCTGGGCACTCAGGTCCAGGGCCAGTACGGCTACCTGACCCTGGACGCCCAGGGCAACGCCACCTATCACGCCAATCCCAACGCCGTGGCACCTGCCGGGGCCACAGACGTGTTCGTCTACACCGTGCGAGACAGTGACGGCGACGAAAGCACCACCACCATCACCATCGACGTACGTGATTGCTCGCTGATCGCCGGCGCCGACAGCGAGGTCACGGTCTACGAGAAAGCGCTCGACCTGACCAAGGATGGCAACGACCTGGCTGCGGGGAACGTGGTCGGCAGCCAGCCAGGTTCGACCGCCGAGACGGCCAGCGGCTCGCTGGTCAGCTCCATCAGTGGCGGAACAGGGGCGCTGACCTTCACCCTGGTCGGCAATGCCACCGGCCAGTACGGCCAGATCCAGCTGAACGCCGATGGCTCCTACACCTACACCCTGACCTCGGCGCCGAATTCGCCGAATCACGTCAACGACGGGCCGAACGTGCTGACGGAAACCTTCACCTACCAGGTGAAGGACTCGCTCGGCAACTCGACCACCAGCACCATCGTGATCAGCATTGTCGACGACGTGCCCAAGGCTCACAGCGATTTCGCCAATGTCTACGAAGGTGGCACCGTCAGCGGCAACGTGCTGGTCAACGACGTGATCGGCGCTGACGTGCCGGCTGATGGCAAGTATGTGGTCGGCGTGCGCGCAGGCAGCGACACCTCGACCTCGGCCATCGGCCAGCTGGGCAGCAATGTGGTTGGGCAATATGGCTACCTGACCCTAGACGCCCAGGGCAACGCCACCTACCACGCCAACCCCGACAGCGTGGCGCCGGCCGGTGCCACGGACGTGTTCGTCTACACCATCCGCGACGCCGATGGCGACGAGAGCACCACCACCATCACCATCGACGTGCACGATATCTCGCTGGTCGCCTGCCCCGACGACACGGCCAAGGTCTACGAGAAAGCCCTGGACCTGACCAAGGACGGCAACGACCTGGCTGCAGGCACGGTCACCGGCAGCGATCCGCACGCCACCACGGAAACCACCAGCGGCTCGCTGGCCGGTTCGGTCAGCGGCGGTATCGGCGCCCTGACCTTCACCCTGGTCGGCAATGCCGCCGGGCAGTATGGCCAGATCCAGCTGAACAGCGATGGCAGCTACACCTACACCCTGACTTCGGCACCGAACTCGCCCAACCACGCCAACGATGGCCCGAATGTGGTCACCGAGAGCTTCACCTACCAGGTGAAGGATTCGCTCGGCAACACCACCACCAGCACCATCGTGGTCAGCATCGTCGACGATGTGCCCAAGGCCCATTGCGACGTGGCTTCGGTCAAGGAGGGCGCCAGTGTCAGCGGCAACGTGCTGGACAACGATGTGGTCGGCGCCGATGTGCGTGCCGACGGACAGTACGTGGTCGGCGTGCGCGCAGGTTCCGACACCTCGACTTCTGCCATTGGCCATGTGGGCGACACGATCATTGGCCAGTACGGCTACCTGACCCTGGACAGCCAGGGCAACGCCACCTACCACGCCAACCCCGACAGCGTGCCGCCCGCCGGGGCGACCGACAGCTTCGTCTATACCATCCGCGATGCCGATGGCGATGAGAGCACCACGACCATCCGCATCAATGTCCAGGACAGCAAGCTGGTGGCGTGCGAGGACAACGACGTCACCGTCTACGAAAAAGCCCTGGACCTGCACAAGGATGGCAACGACCTGGCCGCCGGCAGCGTGACCGGCAGCGATCCTGGCTCCACCGGCGAGACCGCCTCCGGCAGCCTGGTCGGCTCGGTGCATGGCGGCGTCGGTGCACTGACCTACAGCCTGGTCGGCAACGCCGTGGGCCAGTACGGACAGATCCAGCTCAACGCCGACGGCTCCTATACCTACACCCTGACCTCGGCGCCGAAGACCCCGGGTGGCGCCAACGATGGGGCCAACACCGTCAACGAGTACTTCACCTACAAGGCCACTGACGCCCTGGGCAACAGCGTCACCAGCACCATCGCCATCAACATCGTCGACGATGTGCCGACGGTGCAGTGTGCGGTGCGCAGCATCACGCCCGGCCAGGTGGACTCCAACATCCTGCTGGTGGTGGACGTTTCCAGCAGCATGGCCGCAAGCTCCGGCGTCCCGGGGCTGACCCGCCTTGAACTGGCCAAGCAGGCCATCAATGCCTTGCTCGACAAGTACGATGAGATGGGCGACATCAAGGTGCAGATCGTCACCTTCGGCACCGGCGCCGAGATCAAGACACCGGTGTGGGTCTCGATCAGCGAGGCCAAGAGCCTGATCGCCGGGCTCAATCCCGGCGGCTCGACCTATTACGACTCGGCGGCCACCAAGGCCCAGGAAGCCTTCGCCACCACCGGCAAGCTGGTGGGGGCGCAGAACATCAGCTACTTCTTCTCCGACGGCGAACCCACCAACGGCCACGCGATGACGGCGCCGCGCGAGACCGCCTGGGAAACCTTCCTCGACAACAACGGCATCAAGTCCTACGCCATCGGCATGGGCAGCGGCGTCAACGAGGGCAACCTCGACCCGCTGGCCTACGACGGCAGCAGCCATACCGACACCAACTCGGTGGTGGTCACCGACCTCAGCCAGCTTAGTGCGGTGCTCTCCGGCACGGTGCAGGGCGCGCCGATCACCGGCAGCCTGATGAGCGGCGGCGACTTCGGTGCCGACGGCGGCTTCATCAAGGCGCTGCTGGTGGACGGCACCACCTACACCTACGATCCGAAGGCCAATGGCGGGCAGGGCGGCTATGCGGTCAGTGGCGGGGCGGACAAGGCTTCGTTCGACACCGTGAGCAACAGCCTGAACATCAAGACCGGCCTGGGCGGCACCCTGGTGGTGAACATGGACAGCGGCGAGTTCACCTACACGCCGCCGAAGGACAACGGCAGCGGCCAGGCGGAGAAGTTCGGCTTCACCGCCAGCGACAACGACGGCGATACCCGCAGCGCCAGCCTGACGGTGAACATCAACAGCAACGGCGCGCCGGTCGCCGGCGCCGACCACATCATCACCAACATCAAGGGCGCCACCCTGAGCGTGCCGGCAGAGGCCTTGCTGGCCAATGACAGCGATCCGGATCACGACACCCTGAGCGCCGCGCCGACCACCTTCAATACCAACTTCGCCGACAAGGGCGCGGGTTTCACGGCGGGCACGCAGGCACAGACCATTACCTTCAACGCCACCGCCAACAAGGCCGAGAACCAGTTGCGCGAGCTGGCCCGCAGCGAGTTCACCAGCCTCAACGGCAGCATGACCGCCGCCCTGGTGGTGGCTGGTTACCTGGGCTCGATCAGCACCGGCAATGCCAACGACGAGGATACCCTGACGGTCACCCTGCGCAAGGGCGAGACCCTGACCCTCGACCATGACCGGCCCGCCGGAAACCTGCTGATGGAGTGGAAGGATGCCAGCGGCAGCTACCAGACCATCGCCGATGGCGGCAGCTTCACGGCCACCCATGACGGGGTGTACAGCATCCATGTGATCAATACCGAGAACGCCTCGGGCAACAGCAAGGCCGCCGAGAACTACAAGCTGAGCCTGGTGGTGGACTACAGCAACGCCAGCAACGACGACTACCACGGCAGCTACACCGTCAGCGACAACCATGGCGGCACGGCGAACGGGGCGGTGGACATCACCTACCAGGCCGGCAATACCCTCACCGGTACTTCAGGGGACGATGTACTGCTGGCCGGAGCGGGCGACACCCTCCTGCACGGTGGTGCCGGCAACGATGTACTGGTGGCCGGCGCAGGCAACAACAGTCTGTACGGTGGCGACGGCAACGACTTGCTGATTGGCGGTCCGGGCAATGACCTGCTCGACGGTGGCGCCGGCAACGACACCGCCAGCTATGCCAGGGCAACCAGTGGCGTGACCGTCGACCTCGGCCATGTCGGCCAGCAGAATACCGTCGGCGCGGGGCTGGACACCCTCACCGGCATCGAGAACCTGGTCGGCTCGGACTACAACGACACCCTGACCGGCAACGACGGCGACAACCTGCTCAACGGCGGCGCGGGCAACGATGTGCTCAGGGGCGGTGGCGGCAACGACATCCTGATCGGCGGACGCGGCGATGACACCCTCACCGGTGGCAGCGGCAACGACACCTTCGTCTGGCAGAAGGGCGACACCGGCCACGACACCGTGACCGACTTCACCCCGGGCAGCGATCGGCTGGACCTGTCGCAATTGCTGCAGGGCGAGAACGCCACCAGTGCGTCGCTGGACGACTATCTGCACTTCAAGGTCAGTGGCAGCGGCGGCAATGTGGTGTCGACCATCGAAGTCAGCAGCGTCGCCGGCGCGGCACCGACCCAGACCATCGACCTGGCCGGGGTGGACCTGGCGCAGCACTACGGGGTCGCGGCCGGGGCGGGCGGGTTGATTGCGGCGGGGCATGACACCGCGACCATCATCACCGGCATGCTCAATGACCATTCGTTGAAGGTGGATACGGTGTAAGCCGAGGCTTACATTCCCCTGTAGGAGCGGCCTTGTGCCGCGAAAGGGGCGCGCAGCGACCCCAGGATTTCAGCATTGATGCAAAAATCGCAGGGGCCGCTGCGCGCCCCTTTCGCGGCACAAGGCCGCTCCTACACGGGGGGGGCGCTTGGCCATCTGGCTCAATCCGGTCGCTGCAAGGTCTTCTGCTTGAGGATGTAGAGACTGACCAGCACCGCGCTGGTCAGCATGAACACCCGTGCCCAGAACAACGGCACCAGGTAGCAGGACAGGCCGATGCTGGCCCACATCAGGCCGATCGCATAGACCTTGCCCCGCAGCGGAATCCCCTCGCCGCTGAGGTAGTCGCGGATCCATGGCCCGAGTTTCGGATGATTCACCAGCCAATGGTGAAAGCGCGGCGAGCTGCGGGCGAAGCAGGCCGCCGCCAGCAGCAGGAACGGAGTGGTGGGCAGCACCGGCAGGAAGATCCCCGCCACCCCGAGCGCGACACTGAGCCAGCCGGCGGCCAGCAGCAGGTAGCGCACCACGTTGATCAGTGGTGGCGCGGCTTGAGCAGGGCAGGCTTCTCTTCGGGGGCGTGCAGCAGCAGGAACAGCGCGCTCAGCGCCTCGGGAATCTGCACGATCATGTCGTCCTGCAGGTTGGCATCCTTGGCGATGTCTTCGAACTCCGGCTGCTCGTCGAACAGGCCCGAGCCGACCATGATCGGCAGCAGCATTTCGCTGACTTCTTCCTCGGCGTTCTCGAACCAGGCCTCTTCACGCAGGAACACGCCTTCCATGAAGCCGATGCACCAGCCGCGCAGGTCGGAATCGTCCGGCTCTTCGGTCAGGTCCAGCTCGCAGGGCAGGTCGAATTCCTCGTCGCTGGCCAACTGGCGAGCGATGTGGCCCTTGAGCCCGATCAGGGTGGCCTCGATCTCTTCGCGCTGTGCTTCGCTGGCGTAGTGGGGCTCCTCGGCGAACAGCGCGTCGATCCACTCGCGGTCTGGAACTTGCTCCGAGCAGATCGACAGCGCGGTCAGGTAGCCGTGTGCGGCGACGTAGTCCAGCGCTTCTTCGTGCAGCTCATCGGCGTCGAGGAAGGCTTGCAGGCGGGTCAGTTGCTCGGCGAAGGACATTACAGGGCTACCTTGGGGAATAAACGATAGTGAATTCTAGCACCTTGCGGCGGCTGCGGGGCAAAGGGAACGTCTGTCCGCGGGGCATGCCGGGGGTGGGGCAGTCGGGTATACTCCGCAGTTTTTCGTGCTCCGGTGGCGTTTTCCCGTCATCTGGCAAAAACCGCTTACGCATTCGATGTGTGCGCGGCGGATTTATCGTCCAGCCTGAGTCCAGGATGGTACGGCGATTTTGGAGTGGCAAATGCTCGAACAGGCTCAGCGCGTCCTCAAGGATGTCTTCGGTTACGACAGTTTCCGCGGGCGCCAGGCAGCGATCATCGAATGTGTGGCTGGCGGAGGCGACGCCCTGGTGCTGATGCCAACCGGTGGCGGCAAGTCCCTGTGCTTCCAGGTGCCTGGCCTGCTGCGCCCGGGCCTGACCGTGGTGGTGTCGCCGCTGATCGCGTTGATGGACGACCAGGTCGCCACCCTCGACGAGCTGGGCGTGGCCGCCGCGGCGCTGAACTCCACGCTCAGCGCCGAGCAGCAGCGCGACCTGGCCGGGCGCCTGCGCCGCGGCGAGGTGAAGATGCTCTACCTGGCCCCCGAGCGCCTGGTGCAGCCGCGCATGCTGGACTTCCTGCGCGGCCTCGACGTTTCCCTGTTCGCCATCGACGAGGCCCACTGCGTGTCGCAATGGGGCCACGACTTCCGCCCCGAATACCTGCAACTGGGCCAGCTCGCCGAGCTGTTCCCGCATGTGCCGCGTATCGCCCTGACCGCCACCGCCGACATGCGTACCCGCGAGGAGATCGTCCAGCGCCTGCACCTGCAGGGCGCCGAGCGTTTCCTGTCGAGCTTCGACCGGCCGAACATCTTCTACCGCATCGTGCCCAAGGAGTCGCCGCGCAAGCAGCTGATGGCGTTCCTCGGCGAGCGTCGCGGCAACGCCGGCATCGTCTATTGCCTGTCGCGCAAGAAGGTCGACGAGACCGCTGCCTTCCTTTGCGAGCAGGGCTTCCCGGCGTTGCCGTATCACGCAGGCCTGGCCGCCGAGACCCGCGCCGCCAACCAGCACCGCTTCCTCAACGAGGAAGGGCTGATCATGGTCGCCACCATCGCCTTCGGCATGGGCATCGACAAGCCCAACGTGCGCTTCGTCGCCCACCTCGACCTGCCCAAGTCGCTCGAGGCCTATTACCAGGAGACCGGCCGCGCCGGCCGTGACGGCCTGCCGTCTGATGCCTGGATGGCCTACGGCCTGCAGGACATGGTGATGCTCAAGCAGATGCTGCAGAACTCCGAGGGCGACGAGCGCCACAAACGCATCGAGCAGCACAAGCTCGACGCCATGCTGGCCCTGTGCGAAGAGACCCGCTGCCGCCGCCAGTCGCTGCTGGCCTACTTCGACGAAGTGCTCGAACAGCCGTGCGGGCATTGCGACAACTGCGTCGACCAGGTGCAGACCTGGGACGCCACCGAACCTGCCCGTCAGGCACTATCGGCGGTATTCCGCACCGGCCAGCGCTACGGCGTCGGCCACCTGGTCGACGTGCTGTTGGGCAAGGACACCGAGAAGGTGCGCAATTTCGGCCACGAGAAGCTCTCGGTGTTCGGCGTCGGCAAGTCGCTGGCCGAAGCCGAGTGGCGCTCGCTGTTCCGCCAGTTGGTGGCGCGCGGCCTGGTGGACATCGACCTGGAAGGCTACGGCGGCCTGCGGCTGTCCGACAGTTGCCGGCCGTTGCTGCGCGGCGAGGTGAACCTGCAGCTGCGCCGCGACCTCAAGCCGCAGACCGTGGCCAAGTCCTCCTCCAGCGGTGGCGGTAGCCCGGCCAGCCAGCTGGTGCGGGCCGAGGAGCGCGAGTTGTGGGAAGCGCTGCGCACCCTGCGGCGCAAGCTGGCCGAGGAGCACAGCGTGCCGCCCTATGTCATCTTCCCCGACTCCACCTTGCTGGAGATGCTGCGCAGCATGCCCACCAGCCTCAGCGACATGGCCCAGGTCAGTGGTGTCGGTGCGCGCAAGCTGGAGCGCTACGGCCAGGCCTTCCTCGAAGTGCTCAACGGCGCCGGTGGCACCGAGGAGGCGCCCAAGGTGGTGCTCGACCTGCGTCACGAACTGGTCAGCCTGGCCCGCGCCGGCATGACCCCGGCGCAGATCGCCGGGCAGCTGAACTGCACCGAGAAGAACGTCTACAGCCTGCTGGCCGAGGCCATCGGCCGCCAGGAGCTGAGCCTGGAGCAGGCGCTGGACCTGCCGGAGGAGCTGATGATGGAGGTGCAGGACGCCTTCCTCGACGGCGAGGGCGAGTTGCCGCCGGTGTCCGGCGTGGCGCCGCTGTTCGGCCAGCGGGTGCCGGAAGGCGTCCTGCATTGCGTACGGGCGGCGCTGGCGCTGGAGTTCGGCCTGTGATCGCCGGCATTTGCGCCAATTGCTGACCTTTGTCATACCCTTACATGATTATCAGCCATTTCCGCGGCATCGAACCTTGCCTGATTGGCCGGGCCATGATTAGCTGGCTAATAATTAGTTCTATTCATTGAGTTGCTTATGCCCCTGACCGACAACCAACACCGCTTCGGCATGCAGCTGGCCCAGATGTCCCGGGGCTGGCGTGCCGAACTGGACCGCCGCCTGGCCGGGCTCAACCTGTCGCAAGCCCGTTGGCTGGTGCTGTTGCACCTGGCCAGGTTCGACGAGGCGCCGACCCAGCGTGAGCTGGCCCAGAGCGTGGGCGTCGAGGGCCCGACCCTGGCGCGCCTGCTCGACAGCCTCGAGAGCCAGGGGCTGGTGCGCCGCCAGGCGGTGATGGAAGATCGCCGGGCCAAGAAGATCCTGCTGTGCCCGCCGGCCAAGCCGCTGATCGACCAGATCGAGACCATCGCCAATGCCCTGCGCCTCGAGCTGTTCACCGGCATAGACGAGGCCGACATGGAAGTGTGCATGCGCGTGCATGCGAAGATTCTCGATAATCTCGAGAAGTCCTGAACCCTTCATCAATCGCGGGGCAAGCCCGCTCCCACGAGTCTGATCCCACAATTGGCTGCATGACTTGTGGGAGCGGGCTTGCCCCGCGATCATTTCTAGAAGGTATGCCCCAGGTTCAGGTACACCGCCTTCTCATGGGCATCGTTGGCCCCATAGCTCAGGTTCAACGGCCCCAGCGGCGTTTCCAGCCCCAGGAAGATGCTCGCCGCATTGATATAGCCACTGTCGAACTCATTGTCATTGTTCCATGCCCGGCCGCGCTCCAGCGAGCCGCCCAGGTACAGCGGGAAGTCCAGGGGCAGGTAGGCCCGAGGCGTCAGGCGACGGTAGTAGACCATGCGCAGCAGGCTCATGTTCTGCCCGGAGATCGAATCCTGGCGGAAACCTGACAGCTGCCGGGCGCCACCGAACACGAAGCTCGAAGTGACTACCTCGGCGTCATCCAGCGTTCGTCCATACCTGCCACCCAGCACCAGGGTGTTCGGCCCGCTGCTGAAGGCCTTGTCCAGGTTGAACAGCCACTGCCGGTAGTTCTGGTCCGAGTCCAGTGACTTGTCGTACTTGCGCACGGTCAGGCCGATATCCTCGCCACTGTGGGGGAAGTAGACGTTGTCGAAGGTATCGAAGGAATACTTGAGCTCGTAGAACCCCTCGTTGAAGCTGACCTTGGGCAGGTCCTGGTCGCCGATGCGCACCTCGGCGTTGCCCCAGGCCTTGCCCACGCCCAGGCGCACTTCGCCATAGGTGCCGATCTGCCGGCCGACGTTGAGCCCGAAGCCATAGCGCTCCAGGCGGTACTCGGCCACCGGGTCGTTGTCCAGGGTCGCCTCGACGTTCTGCGAGCCCAGCGCCAGGTAGGGCGCGATGAAGTAGCGCGAGCCCACGTCCAGCGGCTGGTAGAACTCGCTGTACAGTTCCTGCTCGTCGCCGATCTGCGCGCGGGTCAGCCATTCGCCGCCAAGCCGGTTGATGCCGTTGACCCGGTAGCTGGCGCCGAGGTTGAAAGCGCTGTCGCCGCGCAGGTCGTCCGACAGGTTCAGGCCCAGGCGCAGGTAGTCGGTGCCGCCACGCCGACCACGGGCGTTGATCACCAGGGTATGCTCGTCGCCCTTGTGCGCCACGCGGTACTGCACCTGGTCGAAGTAGTCCAGGCCGTAGAGGGTGCCCATGTCGGTCTGCAGGCGGCCGAGATCCAGCGGTTCGCCGACAGGCTGGCGAATGTAGTAGCGGATCACGTCGTCGCTGACCTTGGAGTCGTTCTCCACGCGGATGGCAGTGATGATCGGCGTGCGCTGTTTCGGTGAGCGCGCCACCGCCAGGTTGCTGTCGCCCTCGGGCTGGCGCAGCGCCGCCAGGCGCGGGTCGAGGGCGCGGGTGGCGCGGTAGCCGGCGTCGATCATGTCCTGGGCGCGGCCGAAATCGGTGACGCCGAAGGCCGACAGCGGCGGCTGGACGAGGATGTCCTCGCGACGCAGGCTGGCCAGTTGCTCCTCGGAGTTGCGCCGGGTCATCAGGGTGATCGACTGGTTGAGCACATCCACCACGGTGGCCAGCTGCTTGCGGTTGCGCAGCGGGGTGCCGATGTCGACGACAATGGCCAGGTCCACGCCCATCTCGCGCACCACGTCCACCGGGATGTTGTCGGTCATGCCGCCGTCCACCAGCAGCCGGCCGTCCAGCTCCACCGGGGCGAACACCGCCGGGATCGACATGCTGGCGCGGATCACCTGGGGCAGGTGGCCGCGGCGGAAGATCACCTTCTCGCCGCTGGTGATGTCGGTGGCCACGGCGCGGAAGGGAATCGGCAGCTTGTCGAAGTCGCGGATGTCAGCGGTGTGGGCCAGCTTGCTTTCCAGCAGCAGGGCCAGGTTCTGGCCCTGGATCACCCCCAGCGGCAGGCCCAGGCTGCCGTCGTCGCGAAAGCTCAGCCTCTGCTTGACCAGGAAGTCGCGGTCGTCCTGCTTGCGCCGAAACGGCACATCCTTGCGCGGCGGCGCATCGGACAGCGCCTGTTGCCAGTCCAGCGTGGTGGCCAGTTTTTCCAGTTCGGCGATGCTGTAGCCCGAGGCGTACAACCCGCCGACCACCGCGCCCATGCTGGTGCCGGCGATGGCGTCGATGCGCACGCCCTGTTCCTCCAGGGCCTTGAGCACGCCGATATGGGCCAGGCCGCGGGCGGCGCCGCCCGACAACACCAGGCCGATCTTTGGCCGTGCCGCTTCGGCGGCCAGCACGGTGAAGGAGGTGAGCATCAGCAGGAGGCAGTACAGCAGGCGGCGCATCGTGAGTCTCAAACCAGAGGATAAAGACCGCTAGTATAAGCGGCCCTTCCTACGGAGTTTCCCTACATGGCAGACAGCAAGCCACAAATCGTCATCACTTATTGCACCCAGTGCCAGTGGCTGCTGCGCGCTGCCTGGCTGGCCCAGGAACTGCTCAGCACCTTCGCCGATGATATCGGCCAGGTAGCGCTGGAGCCTGGCACCGGTGGGGTGTTCCGCATCACCTGCGACGGCGTGCAGATCTGGGAGCGCAAGGCCGACGGCGGCTTCCCCGAGGCCAAGGTGCTCAAGCAGCGGGTGCGCGACCAGATCGATCCGCAGCGCGACCTGGGCCACAACGATCGCTGATCAGGCGCTTTCGGGCTGTGGCTGGCGGGCCGGTTGCTCGGCGGCCAGGCGGCTGGACAGCACGATGGCGAAGATGATCAAGGCGCCACCGGCGAGCATGCGCAGGGTCGGCTGTTCGGCGAACACCACCCAGGCCACGGCGATGCCGTAGACCGGTTCCATGCCGAACACCACTGCGGCGGTGCGCGCCTTGATCACCGCGAGGCTGGCGACGAACAGGCTGTGGGCGACGCCGGTGCAGAAGACGCCGAGCAGGGCGATCCACAACCAGTCCAGCGGCGCCACCGCGCCCAGGCCGGGGGCCGCGAACGGCAGCAGGCACAGGCTCACCACCAGGTTCTGCCACAGCGCCGCCTGCACGGCGGGCAGGCGCCCGGAACCGGCGCGGTTGGTCAGCGACAGCAGCGAGAACAGCAAGCCCGAGAGCAGCGCCCAAAGCAACCCGCCGGTGGCCTCGCTGGCCAGGTCGAATGCCGGGGTGACCAGCACCAGGCCGATGCTCACCAGCAGCACCAGCAGCGCTTCGTTGCGGCGGATGCGTTCGCGGAACAGCAGGCCCTCGAGGATCACGGTGAAGGCCGGGAAGCTGGCGAAGCCGAGGGTGGCGATGGCCACGCCGCCGACCTTGACCGCAATGAAGAAGCTCACCCAGTGCCCGGCCAGCAGCGCGCCGCCCAGCAGCAGGCGGCGCAGGTCCTGGCCGCGCAGCGGTTGCCAGGCCTGGCGCGCCAGGCTGGCGAACAGGGCCAGGGCGAGCACCGCGAACAGGGCGCGGCCGAAGACGATGATCGAGGGGCTGGCGCTGGCGGCCAGCTTGCCGAAGACGCCGGTCAGGCCGAAGAACAACGCGCCGATATGCAGGGCGCCGAGGGCGGTGCGGTGGTTCATGGTGGTCCTTTGCATTCGCAGGTTCCTGTGCCGGCCTCTTCGCGGGTAAACCCGCTCCCACAGGTCAGTGCGAATCCTGTGGGAGCGGGTTTACCCGCGAAGAGGCCAGCACAGGGAGAGATGATCTTGGCGCTCAGTGTAAGAGCCCGGTCTGCCCGTGTCTGTCGCGCATCTCGCGTCAGTTGTCGCCAGACTCGCGCCGCAACGCCAGCGGCGTACAGCCGAACGCCCGCATCACCGCCGCGCTGAAGGCGCTCTGCGAGCCATACCCCACCCGCGCCGCGACCTCTCCCACCGGCAACAGCGTCTCACGCAACAATCGTCGTGCCATCGACAGCCGCCGCTGACGGATATAGTCCATCGGCGACATGCCGCACTCGCTGGCAAACCGCGCGTGCAGTCGCGCGCTGGACAGCCCGGCCAGGCGTGCCAGGTCGGCGACCTGCAAGGGATAGGCGGCGTGCTGCTCGATATGCCGGTCGAAGGCGGCATAGGGCAAGCGCCTGCTGGCCAGTAGCGGAGCGCCGGCCTGCGGGTTGAGGCTGGCCAGCAGCAGCACCGCGCCCTGGCGGGCAATCAGCGGGTCGTCCACCGGGCTTGCCGCCAGCCAGTCGACCAACTGCTGCTGGCGGCTGTTCAGGCCCAGGGGGCCGGGGCGGTCGAGCAGGCGACGGCTGTTATCGGCGTGCTCGCCCAGATGGTCGCCGAGCCAGTGCCCGCCCGGCACGTCCAGCACCAGGCAGTGGCTGCCCTCAGGGCTGCCGCAGGTGTGGTGGGCACCGGCAGGCACCACCATCAGGTCCTGGCGACCGACCCGGCCGCCGTGGCCATTCACCTCGAAGTCCAGGCGCCCGCCCAGGCCGAACACCAGCTGCGGGTGGTCGTGACTGTGGGCGATCAGGTCGTGGCGATAATGGCGCAGCGAAAGCAGGGGGCCGGCGGTCATGGTGAGTCCTCACGAAGCAGGTGAAGAGTGTACACCTCAAGGCGGGCGCAGGATGGTCATGTGCCTGCCACCAATCTGTCACCTGTGCCTGCCAGTCTCCAGCAAACAGCGCCGGAGCCTGCCCATGACCCACGCCGAACCTCTCCGCCCGTCACGCAAGCAGCGTGTCCGTACCCTGTGGATTTCCGATGTGCACCTGGGCACCC
Source organism: Mitsuaria sp. RG (assembly GCF_028369275.1). Lineage (NCBI taxonomy): Bacteria > Pseudomonadati > Pseudomonadota > Betaproteobacteria > Burkholderiales > Sphaerotilaceae > Roseateles > Mitsuaria sp. RG. The sequence continues at coordinate 8,741 of NZ_JAQMYQ010000059.1, read as the reverse complement.
GGGATTGCCAGGCCGAACACCTCGCGCACTTTCTCAAGGGCTACCAGGCCGAGCGCATCTACCTGGTCGGCGATATCATCGACGGCTGGAAACTGCGCGGCGGCATCTACTGGCCCCAGGCCCACACCAACGTCATCCGCCGCCTGCTGACCCTGAGCAAGCGCGGTACCGAAGTAATCTATGTCACCGGCAACCACGACGAATTCCTGCGGCGCTACTCGAAACTGATCCTGGGCAATATCCAGCTGGTGGACGAGGCCGAGCACCTTACCGTCGATGGTCGGCGGCTGCTGGTGATCCACGGCGACCAGTTCGACGTGATTACCCGCTACCACCGCTGGCTGGCGTTTCTCGGCGACCGGGCCTACGAGTTCACCCTGGTGCTCAACCGTTGGCTCAACCACTGGCGCGCCCGTTATGGCTATGGCTACTGGTCGCTGTCGGCGTACCTCAAGCACAAGGTCAAGGGCGCGGTGAACTTCATCAGCGATTTCGAGGACGCCATCGCCCACGAGTGCACCCGGCGTGGCTTCCAGGGCGTGGTGTGCGGTCATATCCACCATGCCGAGATACGCCGGGTGGGCGAGGTGGAGTACCTCAACTGCGGCGACTGGGTGGAGTCGTGCACGGCGCTGATCGAGCACTGGGACGGGAGGATCGAACTGTATCGGTTCGCCGATGCTCAGGCGCGCGAGGCGGCGTCGCGGTTGGCGGAGCTGGGTGAGCCGGCCTAGGTCGCCTTCAGCCCTGTAGGAGCGGCCTTGTGCCGCGAAAGGGGCGCGCAGCGGCCCCAGGATCTCGGGTATGTCTCAAGATCGTCGGGGCTGCTGCGCAGCCCCTTTCGCGGCACAAGGCCGCTCCTACAGGTGGCGGGTAGCTGGAATCAGGCCGACGCCTTCAAGGCCGCCTTGTAGATCGACTGCCTGGGCTGGGCGAACAGCCGCTCCATCATCGGTTCGAAGAACGACAGCGGCAGGCTCGGGTACTCGGGGTCGAACGCCGCCGCGTCGTAGCGTGCGCAGAATTCGATGGTCCGCTGGTACTGCGGGTGATCGCTGAACTGCTCGCGCAGGTGGCGATCCATGCCCAGGTGGTGGAAGAAGTAGTAGCCCTGGAAGATCCCGTGCTTTTCGATCATCCACAGGTTCTCGGCGCTGACGAAGGGCTTGAGGATCGCCGCGGCGATATCCGGGTGGTTGTAGCTGCCGAGGGTGTCGCCGATGTCGTGCAGCAGGGCGCAGACCACGTATTCCTCGTCGCGGCCGTCACGGTAGGCGCGGGTGGCGGTCTGCAGCGAGTGGCTCAGGCGATCGATGGGAAAGCCGCCGAAGTCGCCATCGAGCAGGCGCAGGTGGGCGACGATGCGTTGGGGCAACTGCCGGGCATAGGCGCGAAAGTCGTCGGCGATGATCGCCCAGTCCTGGGCGGTGCCGTCGCGCATGTGGCTGAAGTTCGCTTGCTTGTTCATCGCCGCGGGCCACTCGTGTCGGGGACATGTCTGGCAGTGTTGGCCAGGACACGGGCTTTGGCAGTGGCCGGCCGGGACGCGAACCTGGCCTTGCGGGCCGATTCAGAGGCTGAGGCGGCCCAGCAGGATGTCGCGGAACATGGCGAAGTCGCCGACCAGGCTGTACCAGGGGTGGGTGAAGGTGGCCGGCCGGTTCTTCTCGAAGAAGAAATGCCCGGCCCAGGCAAAGCCGTAGCCGGCCAGCGGCACGGCCAGCAGCAACAGCCACTGGCCGCTGCCGATGCTGTAGGCGAGCAGGGCGATCACCAGGCTGGTGCCGACGAAGTGCAGGCGGCGGCAGGTGGCGTTGCTGTGCTCGCCCAGGTAGTAGGGGTAGAACTCGGCAAAACTGCGGAACTGCGCTGTGCGGGTCATGGCGGGCTTCCGGATCTGCGGGTCATGCTTACAGGATACACGGCGTGGAGCCTGAATCGAGTCTAGAGTCACTGGGTGCAGTGGCCAGTGACAATAGGCGCCAATTGAGTATCCTTTCGGTTCACCGCAGGAGCGGTCAGCACAAGAGCCTGTCATGAGTGAGAGAACCACGTCAGCCAGCTGGGCATCAGGGATCGTCAAGGCACTCGAGCTGGAAGGGCTCGATTGCCCGGCCATGTTCAAGCAGCTCGGGCTCGACTTTTCCGCCCTCGACGACCCCGATGCGCGATTCACCCAGGATTCGATGACCCGGCTGTGGCAGCTGGCGGTCGAGTTGTCGGGCAACGAGGCCATCGGCCTGAACATGGCCCGGGTGGTGCGTCCGGCGTCGTTTCATGTGGTGGGCTATGCGCTGATGTCCAGTCGCACCCTGGCCGAGGGTTTCGAACGCCTGGTGCGCTACCAGCGGATCATCGCCGAGAGCTCGGACCTGAGCTTTCGCCGCGAGCCCGACGGCTACGCCCTGGTGCTGACCGTGCATGGCGACCACCTGCCGCCGACCCGGCACAGCGCCGAGGCGTCCCTGGCCTGCGCCCTGGCCCTGTGCACCTGGCTCAGCGGGCGGCCGATTCAGCCGCGGCGGGTGCTGATCCAGGGCGGCCAGCCGAAGAATGTCGAGCCGTACAAGGTGGCCTTCCATGCGCCGCTGGTATTTGGCGCGCCCCATGACGCGCTGGTGCTCGAGCGTGCCGACATGGAGGCGCCGCTGCCGACCGCCAACGAGGCGATGGCGGTGCTGCATGATCGCTTTGCCGGGGAATACCTGGCGCGCTTCTCGGAAAGCCGCGTGACCCACCGGGTGCGCCAGGTGCTGTGCCGCATCCTGCCCCAGGGCGAGCCCAAGCGCGAGACCGTGGCCCAGGCCCTGCACCTGTCGCAGCGCACCTTGCAAAGGCGTCTGCAGGACGAGGGCACCAGCTTCCAGACCCTGCTCGACGACACCCGCCGCGAACTGGCCGAGCAGTACCTGGCGCAGCCCGGCACCACCTTACTGGAGACTGCCTACCTGCTGGGTTTCGCCGATCCGAGCAACTTCTACCGGGCGTTCCGCCGCTGGTTCGACACCACGCCGAGCGAGTACCGCACGCGGCTGTCGGTCAGTGACGCCAGAACGCCGGCATGCACAACACCAGCACCGTGATGATCTCCAGGCGGCCCAGCAGCATGCCGCCAGCGAGGATCCACTTGGCCGCGTCCGGCAGGCTGGCGTAGTTGCCGGCCGGGCCGATCACCTCGCCCAGCCCGGGGCCTACGCCCGACACCGTGCCGGCGGCGCCGGTCAGCGCGGTCATCCAGTCCACGCCCAGCAGCGACAGCAGCAGGGCGATGATGCAGATGGTGATGGCGAAGAAGAACGAGAAGGTCAGGATCGAACGCACGATCTCTTCGTCGAGGCGATGGCCGTTGTACTTCTGCTTGATCACCGCCCGTGGGTGGATCAGCTGGTTGAGGTTGGCCTTGAGCAGGATGTAGGCGACCTGGAAGCGGAAGATCTTGATACCGCCGGCGGTGGAGCCGGAGCAGCCGCCGACGAAGCCCAGGTAGAAGAACAGCATCAGCGAGAAGTTGCCCCACATGCTGTAGTCGCCCAGGGCGAAACCGGTGGTGGTGACCACCGAGGTGACGTTCAGCGCCACGTGACGCAGGGCGTCGAGCCAATGCAGGTCAGTGGTGGCCCAATACCAGGTGCCGAGCACCAGCCAGGTGGCCACCAGCATGGCCAGCAGTCCCTGCACCTGCTGGTCCTTGATCAGCGCCTTGCGGTGGCCGCGCAGGGTGGCCACGTACAAGGTGAATGGCACGCTGCCCATGATCATCACCACCACCGCGACCCAGTGCACCGCGGGGATGTCCCATTTGGCCAGGGACTGGTCGGACGTGGAGAAACCGCCGGTGGAGATCGCCGACATGGCATGGTTGATCGCGTCGAACGGGCTCATCCCCGCCCACCAGAACGCCAGGCTGCCGAGCACGGTAATGCCCACATACACCGCGACGATCGACTTGGCGACCATGTGCGAGCGCGGCATGACCTTTTCCGAGCGGTCGGAGGACTCGGTCTGGAACAGGCGCATGCCACCAATGCGCAGCAGTGGCAGGATCGCCACCGCCATACCGATGAAGCCGATGCCGCCCAGCCAGTGCAGCATCGAGCGCCACATCAGGATGCCCGGCGACATGTTGTCCAGGCCGCTGAGCACGGTGGCGCCGGTGGCGGTGATGCCGGACATGCTTTCGAAGAAGGCGTCGGTGTAGCTGATGTGCTGCGTCAGCAGGAACGGCAGGGCGGCGAACACGCAGACCACCAGCCAGCTGCTGACGGTCAGCAGGTACATGTCGCGTGGGCGCAGGTGCACGTGCTCGGGGCGGCCGGGGATGACCAGGCCGAGCCCGGCGAGGAAGGTGATCAGGCTCGACCAGAGGAACGACGGCATGTCGCTGGTGCGCTCGAAGACCACCAGGGTCGCCATGGGCACCACCATGCTCACCGCCAGGGTGATCAGGAAGATGCCGATGATGAAACCAATGATCCTTAAGGTCGGCAACGCCATGTGATCTGCTCTGACTCGCTACGGAAAGGGCGCCATTCTACCTGTGCACCGGGGCTTGTAAACGAACGATTGGCTGGGGCATGGTAGCGGGCTTGCACCGCGATACCTACCGGGTCGATGCCATCGCGGGACAAGCCCACTCACATGTTGCCTTCTGGTTAGTGCAGAATGGCCGCACTTTCAATCTGCCAGGAGGTAAGCCCATGGAGGCTCTCGACGCATTGCTCAACCGTGTTTCCGTGCCACGCCTGACCGAACCGGCGCCCAATGCCGCCCAGCGCGAGGCGCTGTTCCAGGCCGCGCTGCGTGCGCCGGACCATGGCCAGCTGCGTCCCTGGCGCTTCCTGACCATCGAGGGACAGGGCCGCGAGAAGCTCGGCGAACTGTTCGCCGAGGCGGTGCAGGCCAAGGGCGATGCCACCCCGGCCGCGCTGGACAAGGCCCGGGCGATGCCGCTGCGGGCACCGTTGCTGATTGTGGTGGTGGCCCGGTTGCAGGAGCATTTCAAGGTGCCGAAGATCGAACAGCGCCTGGCCGCCGGCTGCGCCGCCCACGGCATCCTCGTTGCCGCCCACGCCCAGGGTATCGGCGCGGTGTGGCGCACCGGCGACATGGCGTATGACGTCCATGTGCACGAGGGCTTGGGTCTTGAGGCGAATGAAGAGGTGATCGGCTACCTGTATGTCGGCACGCCGATGGGCGAGCCGCGCACGGCGCCGGTCCTGGAGACGGCCAAGTACGTCAGCGCCTGGGGAGAGTGATGTGAGGCGGGGCCGCTCTGCGGCCCATCAGGCGATCGCGGATTCTTGTAGGAGCGGCCTTGTGCCGCGAAAGGGCTGCGCAGCAGCCCCGCGGTCTGTCAGACTGCACTGATATTGCAGGGAATCTCCAGCGTCGCAATAAACCCACCCTGCGGATGATTGCCCAACACCAGGCTGCCGCCATGGCGCTCTGCCGCCTTGCGCGCAATCGCCAGCCCCAGTCCATGCCCAGGTGCGTCCTGCCCCGGCGCCCGGAAGAACGGCTCGCCCAGTTGCGCCAGGTGCTCTGCCGCCACCCCCGGCCCATGGTCGCGCACGCTCAGCACGATGCGATCCTGCTCCCGACGGGCATGCACCTCGATCGGCTGCCCGGCCGGATTGAAACGCAGGGCATTGCGCAACAAATTGTCCACCGCCCGTTCGATCAAGGTCGGCCAGCCGTGCAAGGTCAGGCCTGCCTGCGCTTCCAGTCGCACTTCCTGTTCCGGCGCTGACAGTTGGGCGTCCTTGCGCACGCCGCCCAGCAAGGCATTGAGGTCCACGGGTTCGGCATGGGCCTGGTCGGCATCGACCCGGGCCAGCACCAGGATCTCGCTGATCAGGTCTTCCAGGCGATCGCACTCGCGGGTCAGGCGTGGCCACAGGGCCTGGCGCTGCTCCGGCTCGGCGCGTTCGGCCAGGGCCAGGGCGATGCGCAGCCGCGCCAGCGGCGAGCGCAGTTCGTGGGACACGTCACGTAGCAACTGGCGCTGGCTGCCGATCAGACTCTGCAAGCGCGCGCCCATCTTGTTGAAGTCGTTGGCCAGCACGCCAAACTCGTCGCGGCGCACCGCCAGCCGCGCCAGGCTGTTCTGCTGGTAGCTGGCCTGCCCCAGGTCGTGCACCGCGCCGCGCAGGCGGCTGAGCGGGCGGGTGATCGACAGGGTCACCAGCAGGCTGAACAGGGTCAGCACCACCAGGGCGATCCCCAGGGCGCTGAGCGGCCAGATCAGGCTTTCGCGGTGCCAGGCAGCCAGTTCGGGGTGGGGAATGCGGTAGATCAGCAGGTAGGTCTCGCCGCTGCTGGGGCTGGTGTATTCCTCGGTCAGGCGGCGCCAGGGCAGGCGCCGCTCGTCGTTGTGCTGGCGCGCCTCGAAGGCGGCGGCGCGGCGCGGAAAGGTGCCGGGCACCACGGCATCGCCGCTGTCGTCGAGCACCTGCACGTCGATCTTGTAGCGCTGCTTGCGTCGCTCCAGGAAGCGCTGCGACGATTCCAGGCCGTCCTGTTCATAGTGCTGGGCCCAGTGGCTGGCCAGGTTGTTCAGGCCAGGGTGGCGGCTGAGGATCCAGGTGTCCTGGTTGAGCATGTGCCCGAGCAGGATCGACAGCCCGGCGACCAGGGCGATGGCCAGCCAGAAGCTGGCCAGGATGCGCCAGAACAGTGAACGCAAGACGAGCACCTCCGAGAAATGGCGAAAGCCCGGCCCGCGGGGGCGCGGGCCGGGCATCGGGCTGACAGCTTACTGGGCCTTGCCGGCTTTTTCAGCCTTCCAGGCCTGGAACTCCTGCCATTCGGCCTTGCGCGCGGCGCGTTCCTTCTGCAGGTCATCGAACTTCTTCTGCTGCTCGGGCTTGAGCAGGGCGCGGATCTGGCCGTCGGTCTTGTCGTGGCTGGCCTTGAGTTCGTCCTTCATGGCTTTCTGCTCGGCGGCCGGCAGCTTGGCCATGTAGCGCTCGGTGATGTCGCGGCGCTGCTGCATCTGCTCGCCCATCAGCTTGCCGATCTGCTGGCGCTGGTCGCGGCTCAGGTCCAGCTGGGCGAAAGGCGCGTCACCGCGATGATGCGGGCCGTCGTGGCGCGGGCCGCCGTCAGGCATGGCCATGGCCACGGTCGGCAGGGCGGCGGCGAACATCAGGGCGATCAGGGTCTTGCGCATGGTGTCTCTCCTTTCAGGGGCCGGTGGTTACCGGATGAGCCCAGTCTAGGGAGATCAAGGTCAAGGGCGGTCAGGTGAGGGTAAAGGCTGGGTAAAGTTGGCGGTAGCCGTCGTGCGGATCCTGTGGGAGCAACTGTCTTGCTGAGATCTTTCAACTGGCGTGATCTCTGTAGGAGCGGCCTTGTGCTGCGAAAGGGCTGCGCAGCAGCCCCGGGATTTCAGCGGTTTTGCAAAGATCGCCGGGGCCGCTTTGCGGCCCTTTCGCGGCACAAGGCCGCTCCTACAGGGTTCTAGTCGCTGTCAGAGGCTGTAGTAGTAGCCGCGGCTGCGCAGCGCGACGATGCGCGGGCGGCCGTCCGGGTGCGGGCCGATCTTCTTGCGCAGGTTGCTGACGTGCATGTCCAGGCTGCGGTCATAGAGCGTGAGTTTGCGACCCAGGCCGATCTGCGCCAGCTCCTGCTTGTCCAGCGGTTCGCCGGGCTGGCGCAGCAGCGCCTCGAGGATGCGGCTCTCGGACAGCGTGAGGGTCATCTCGCGCTCATCGATGCTGACCACGCCGCGCACCGGACTGAAGGTCAGGTCGCCGATCTCGACCTGGCTGCTGGGCGCGCTGGGGTGGCTGCGGCGCAGCACGGCGCGCAGGCGGGCGGTAAGTTCGCGGGGGTCGCAGGGCTTGGCCAGGTAGTCGTCGGCGCCCAGCTCAAGGCCGAGTATGCGGTCCAGCGGCTCGCCACGGGCCGAGAGCATCAGCACCGGCAGGTCGGTGTGCTCGCTGCGCAACTGTTTGAGCAGTTCCAGGCCGCTGCCGTCGGGCAGCATGACATCCAGCACCACCGCCGCCGGGGCGTGGCTGGCCAAGGCCTGGCGCGCACTCTGGCCATCGTGGCAGGCGCGCACCGCAAACCCTTCCTGGGTCAGCCAGCTGCCGAGCAGCTCGCACAGTTCCTGGTCATCATCAATCAGTAACAGCTCGCTCATGTCTCACTCAATTCAACCATTGCCGGCGTCTTCTGTGTCCGCCGCTGGCTAAGATACCGCAGACTGCCGACAACAGTGCAACGACCGAGCCGATCAGGAACCATTGCTGCTGGTCGGTGAGCAGGCGCTGGGGGGCGCTGCTGGCGGCCTGCAGTTCCTTGACCGTCAGTTTCAGGCGCTGGTTGTCCTGGCGCAGGCGCGAGAGCTGGGCGCTTTCGCGTTCGCTGTCCTGGTTCTGCAGTTGCAGGGTCAGCGCGTCGCGCTGTTTCTCGCTCTCTTCCAGGCGCTGCTGCAGCTCGGTGATCCGCGCCCCGGCTTCCAGCGACAGCGGCTGCTCGGCCGCGGCGAAAGGGGACAGCAGTAACAGGCAAAGCAGCAGGGACATCGGACCTTGACGCATTGGAACTCCTGATTCGTATCGATTCAGGAGGTTGTCGGCCAGTTGTCGGAATTTATGAATAGTGCCGCGTGGGGTGTAGCTGGGAGCGGGGGGGGGGGGGGGGGGGGGGGGGGGGGGGGGGCCCGCCCCCCCCCCCCCCCCCCCCCCCCCCCCCCCCCCCCCCCCCCCCCCCCCCCCCCCCCCCCCCCCCCC
>NZ_JAQMYQ010000058.1:0-31573 GCF_028369275.1 Mitsuaria sp. RG | reverse complement strand
ACTGGTCAGGGTATAGCTGGCCAGCGTCGTGCGCACCTCATCGATGCCGCCGCCAGCCTGCTCGGCCACGCCTGCCGCTGCATACAAGTAATAGACATCATTGCCTGCACCACCATTGAACGACTTGCTTGATCCGTTGGCCTGCATGATAAACGTGTCGTTCAGACTGGAACCAATGATGCCCCCCATGCCTGTGAAGGTATCGCCCTCCGCATCGCCGCCTTGCCCCTTGCCACCGGTGTTGTCGATGGTGATGGTCACCGCCTGGCCAGACAGCGAGTAGTCCATCACATCGTTGAGACCGCCACTGAACTTCTGGGCGCGGGCATCGCTGATGAAGGTATCGGCGAAGTTCGAGCCCTGGAACACCTCGATGCTTTCAAAGGTGTCGCCGGCGGCAATGCCAGTATGCACGCCGGTCTTGAAGTTCAGCGTGATGCCGGCGCCGGCATCGGTGTACGACACTGTGTCGTTGCCCGCACCACCGATAAAGCGATCGGCACCCGCGCCACCGTATAGCGTGTCGTTACCATCACCGCCATTGATGATGTCATCGCCACCCTTGCCAAAAATCTGATCGTCCGCACTGGTGCCGACCAGATTGTCGGCGCCTTCGGTTCCCTGGATAACAGCCATGTCTACTCATTCCTTGCCAATGGTTGAACAATCCCTGCATGACTACGCCCACCCTCCGGTCGACGCTCATCCTTCCCTGAATGCCCGTTGCGCATGGTCGCCTACTGGCTTGAGCAGATAGGACAGCACGGTGCGATGACCCGTCTGGATCATCGACTCCACCGGCATGCCCGGCACCAGCGTGAGGCCGTCCAGCTTGCGCTGCTCGGCCTTGTCGATATGAATGCCGGCGCGGTAGAAGCCGAGCCCGCTCTGCGGGTCGGTCACCAGGTCGGCGGAGAGACGCACCACCCGCCCGAGCACTTCGGGGGTGATCGCGCGATTGAACGCACTGAAGCGCAGCAACGCCTCCTGGCCGAGCACGACCTGATCGATGTCCTGCGGGCTGATGCGCGCCTCGACCAACAGTTCGTCGTCCAGCGGGACGATCTGCATCAGGGTCTCGGCCGGCGAGATCACACCGCCCACGGTGTGTACCGCCAACTGCTGGACCCGCCCGGCACTGGGCGCCAGCACTTCTATGCGCTTGAGCTGGTCGGCCGCAGCGACCTCGCGCTCCACCCATTCGCCCTGCTGCGCCATCAGGTCACGCAGCTCGCCGGAAACCTGTTCGCGGAACCGCTGGTCCACCTGCAACAGCTCCAGACGGGTTTCGGCAATGCGCGCCCGCGCCTCGGCGATGGCCGCGACCAACTGGCCACGTTCGCCCTGCAGGCGAGCGATGCCGCGGGCCAGGGCATTGACCCGGTCGAGGGTCATCAGGCCCTTCTTCTGCAAGATCTTGACGGCCTGGTATTCCTCGTCAATCAGGCGGATTTCCTCGCCCTTGGTGCGCTGCTGCAGGTCATGACCGGCGATGGTCTGGGTCAGTTGCTCGATACGCTCGCGCAATTGCTGCTTCTGCCCATCCCGCGACTGGCGGCGGTCGACGAACAACTGCCGCTCACTGGCCAGCACCGCCTGCACCTGTGCCTCACCCTCGCGCGCGACAAGCCGTGACGGCGTGTCCACCTGCGCCAGGCCATCGCGCTCCGCCTCGAGCCGAGCCTGACGCGCCAAGGCCTGGTCAAGGGCCTTGGCGACGATGGCATGACTGGCCTCCTGCAAGGTCGCGTCCAGTCGCAGCAACACGTCACCGGCCTGCACCGATTGCCCCTCGCCAACCAGCAATTGCGCCACCACGCCACCACTGGGATGCTGGACCTTCTTCACGCTGTCCTGCACCGCCACCGCCCCCGGCGCAATCACCGCACCGGCCAGTTCAGTGACGGCCGACCACGTCAGCGCGCCGCCCAGCAACACCACCACGACCCCGGCACCGGCCCACAGGTGGCCACGCAGCGAACGCAGCAGCCCCTGCTCATCATCGATCCGCATCATGCCTGCACACCCCCCTTGACCACTCGCGGCTCGGCGAGCGTCACCGGTCGCGCCAGCACGGTATCGCGCGGGCCAAATGCCGCCTGCGCCCCCTGCTCAAGCACCAGTACCTGGTCAATCACCGCCAGGAGCCCGGAACGGTGGGCGATGGCCACCACCACCCCGCCGCGCGCCTTGACGCCCTCGATCGCCCGGGCCAACGCCCGTTCGCCCTCGGCATCAAGGTTGGCATTGGGCTCGTCGAGCACCACCAGGAACGGCTCGCCATACAACGCACGGGCAAGGCCGATACGCTGGCGCTGCCCTGCCGAAAGATTGACGCCGCCCTCGCCGACCGGCGTGTCGTAGCCCTGCGGGAGTTGCAGGATCAACTCGTGCACGCCGGCCTGACGCGCCGCCGCGACAATCGCCGCGGCATCGGCCTGCGGATCCAGACGCGCGATGTTCTGCCCCACGCTCGCCTCGAACAGATCGACGCTCTGCGGCAGGTAGCCGGTCATGACCGCCCGCGCCGCATCCGGCCAGAGCTCCAGTGCCGCGCCATCCAGGCAGACCTGGCCGCGCAGCGCCGGCCACGCGCCGACCAAGGCCCGCGCCAGCGACGACTTGCCCGAGGCGCTGGGGCCGATCACCGCCAGCGAGCCGCCGGCAGCCAGGCTGAAATTCACCCCTTGCAGTACCAGCCGCTGCACGCCCGGCGGCGCCACACACAGGCCGCTCACCAGCAGCTGGCTGCGAGCAGTCGGCAGCGCAGTCCTGTGCGCGGGCGCCGGAAAGATCGCCAGCACGCCGCGCAACTGCTGCCAGGCAAATCGCGCGGACACCAGGCTGCGCCATGTGCCAATGATCTGCTCGGCCGGGGCCAGGGTGCGGGCAACGATGATCGAGGCGGCGACAATCGCACCGCCGCTGAGATCGCCCCCGATCACCAACCAGGCACCCACACCCAGGGACGCCGATTGCACCAACTGGCGCAGGGCCTTGGTGATCCCGCCATAGAAGCTGCCGACATCGGCGCTGCGCCGCTGCAACGTGGCGTACTGCTCCTGCAGCACCTGCCAACGTGCAGCGGCACGCTCGGTCATGCCCATCGCGGCGAGCACTTCAGCGCCGACATGGGCCTGCTGGCCCAGGCGATTGCGCTGGCTGGCCAGTATCGCGCTGTCGCGCATGGCCTGGTGCGTGCCACGGTCGGTGAGCCAGGTCAGCAGTACCATCAGCACGATCATGCCCAACGCCAGCCAGCCCAGTGATGGATGGATGTAGAAGCTGACCGCGAGGTACACCGGCATCCACGGCAGGTCGAAGAACGCCATGAGCCCGGGGCCAGCGATGAAGGCGCGGATCTGTTCGAGTTCCTGGGCGGGCTTGAGCGGATCCTGGTCCAGGGCGATCTTCAGCGGCGTGCCGGCGATGATCCTGAACACCTGCGTCGAAAGCGCTCCGTCCACAGCTCCAGCGATACGCGACATGACCCGCGAGCGAATGATGTCGAGCACGGCGAACACCAGGTACGCACCCGCCACCAGCAGCCCCAGCGCCACCAAGGTGGGCAGGCTGCGACTGGGGATGACCCGGTCATAGACCTCGAGCATGAACAGGGGGCCGATCAACGCCAACAGGTTGATCACGCCAGAGAACAGGGCCGCGCCGACCAGGCCCTTTTTCAAGGCCACGCGAAGCGGCGCCGGCAGCACGCGCGCGCCAGTATCCTTACTGCTTTTCAAGAGTTCCGATCCTTGGAAAATGACGCTTGCCAGCCACTCGAACGAGTGGGATGACGCGGATCATACCTGAAGCAAATCCGCCAATCGATGGCCTCAAGCCATCAATTTTTGCCTTGGGTCAAAGCGACCTGCAACCGGCATTGTCGAACGGCCCGGCAAAGCGTTTCCAGCCCTCGCCAGGTGACCATTGCGAACACACCAGACGCCCATCGGCCTGGCTTTCCCAGCGCCACCAGGGGGCCATCGCGGCCTGCGCCTGGAGCAGGCAGAGCGCCGCAACGGCGGCAGCGACCAGCTTTTTCATGGAGCCTCTCCTCGAAAACGACGAACCCCTTCGTGCAAAGGGGTTCGTCGACAAACGCTCAGCCAGCGACCATCAGGTCATCTGGATGGTGGTCTGCATGATGGTGCTTTCAGTGGAGATGGTCTTGGCGTTGGCTTGGTAGAAGCTCTGCGCCTTGATCAGCTCGACCAGCTCCTTGGTCAGGTTGACGTTGGAAGCCTCCAGCGAGTTGGACTCCACCGAGCCCAGGGTGCCAGTTTTTGGCGCGTCGATACCTGGAATACCCGAGGAGAAGGTTTCCTTCCAGCGGGTCCCGCCGACCTGCTGCAGGCCCTGCTCGTTGGCGAAGCTGGCAATGGCTACCTGGCCGATGGCGCGGGACTGCTGGTTGCTGAAACTGGCGAACATCACGCCGGTGGAGTCGATCGACAGGTTCGACAGGACACCCGTGGCATAACCGTCCTGGGACTGCGAGCTGCGCGCGGTCTCGAGGTTGTAGGAGGTGGTGCTGTTCATCGACAGACGCATGCCGTCGGCGTTACCCACCGAGCCGTTGGAGCCCCAGTTGCCCGCGGCGTCCTTGGCGGCCGGGATCCAGCCCTTCATGGTGAAGGTGTTGTTGACCACGCTCCAGTCGAACGTCCCCACCGGCGTGGTCGGCACGTTGTCAGGGCTGGCGGTCATGGCCTTGACGCTGCCGTCGGGGTTGAAGTCGATGTTGCCAATGAGCGGGGTGGTCTTGCTCGGGTCGTAGGGGTTGCGGCCATCCACCAGGGTGTACATGGTCCACTGGTTCTCGCCGGTCTTGCGGTAGAACTGCTCCATGACGTGCTCGTTGCCCTGGCTGTCGTACACCTTGGTCGGGAACGACTTGGTATAGGTGGCCTGATCCTTCGGATCGAACGGCTTGTTCGGCACCATCACGGGCGGCGTGGAATTGTCCAGGACCTCCAGCGGGATGTCGGGGGCCGAGGAGTTCAGGTTGATGCCCTGGTCGATCAGGGTGGTCGCCTTCGGCGCCATTGCCGAGGTATCGATCCGCAGGTCGGTCAGCACGCCCTTCATGATCTTGCCATTGGCATCGACCCCATAGCCTTGCAGGCCCAGGCCATCGGAGGTGACGACATAGCCATCCTTGTTGGTCTGGAACGCACCGGCGCGGGTGTAGCTGAGCGAACCGTTGTCGGACAGGACGAAGAAACCCTGGCCCTGGATGCCCATGTCCAGCACGTTGCCGGTGTTGTTGACGTCGCCCTGGCCGAACTGCTGAGAAACCGTGGCCAGGCGCACGCCGTTGCCGACCTGGTTCTTGCCCACGCCCAGGCGGTTGGCGCCAGCGTAGACGTCGGCGAACTCGGCGCGCGACGACTTGAAGCCGACGGTCTCGGAGTTGGCGATGTTGTTGCCGGTGACGTCCAGCTTCTTGTTGGCTGCGTACAGACCGCTAAGGCCGATATTGAAAGACATGCATTCACTCCTTATGCCGTGCTAGCGGCCTTAGATTCCGATAGTTTGTACTTTGGAGATGCCCAGCTTGCCGATCCCGGCAAGGTTGAGCATCATCTCGCCACCGTTCTGGAAGCTGACACTGGTGACCTTGGCCGGCAGCATCGTGTACATCTCCTGCGACTTGCCGTCGACAGTGGTGGTGGCGGTGAAGGTATAGGTACCCGCCTCGACTTTCTCGCCCTTGTCGTTGGTGCCGTCCCAGATGAAATCGGCGGTGCCTTTCTTCTGCTCGCCCAACTGGATGGTCTTGACCACGTTGCCATCCTTGTCCTTGATGGTCACCTTGCCGTCGGTGATGTTCTGCGGCACGACCACCTGGCCATTGAGGCTTTCCTTCGGATCGAAGAGGGCCTTGTCGTTCTGCACGATCACCGAACGCCCTACCAGGGAGGAGGCCTGCAGCGCCTGGGACGAGCCCATGCCGCTGATGATCGAGTTGACCGAGCTGTTCAGGGTCTGGATGCCTTCCAGGCTGCTGAACTGCGCCAGCTGGGCGATGAACTGACCGTTGTCCTGGGGATCCAGCGGGTTCTGGTGCTGCATCTGGGTGACCAGCAGCTTGAGAAACGCATCCTTGCCCAGCGCGTTCTTGTCGACAGGCTCGGTGGTGGTTTTCTTGGTGCCGGTGCTGACCCCGGATTTTGTCAGCACATCATTGAGGTTCACGCTGGGGTTTTCGACTGCCATGGTCGGGATTCCTTATCACTGACCCAGGGTCAGTACTTTCTGCATCATGGTCTTGGCGGTGTTCATCAGCTCGGCGTTGGTCTGGAACGCACGGCTGGCGGAGATCATGTCGGCCATCTCCTCGACCACGTTGACATTCGGGTAGTAGACGTAGCCGTCCTTGTTCGCCGACGGATGATTGGGCTCGTAACGTGCCTCGAGGTTGCTCTGGTCCTCGATGATGCCCTTGACCTGGACGCCCTGCCCGGCCTCGCCCTGCTCCTCGAACAGCGACTGGCCCATGCCGTTCTGCGCGTTCTGGAAGGTGGTGGCGAACACCGGATGGCGGGCGCGGTAGGTCTGGTCGATGCTCGAGGACACCGTCTCGGCGTTGGCGATGTTCGAGGCAACGGTGTTCAGGCGCGTGTTCTGCGCGCTCATGCCGCTACCGGCGATGTTGAAGACACTGGCAAGGGACATGGTCACTCTCCACGCAGGGCCGATACCAGCCCTTTGAATTTACTGTTGAGCAGGGTGAAGCTGGCCTGGAAGCCAACGGCGTTTTCCGCGTAGTTCGACTGCTCGATCTGCGCATCCACGGTGTTCTGGTCGATCGACGGCTGCATCGGCGTACGGTACTGCAGGGTGTCGTCCATCATCGCCAGGCCTTCGGCCTCGATGTGGCGGTTGTTGGTGCGGTCCAGGGCTATGCGCCCCTTCTGCTGCTTGTCGGCCTCGGCGGCGAGTACCGACGAGAAGTCCATGTCACGCGCCTTGTAGTTGGGCGTGTCGGCGTTGGCGATGTTATTGGCCAGCACCTCGGCACGCTGGGCGCGGAAGCCCAATGCCTTTTCGTGGATGCCAAGCGCCTTGTCGAAGCTGATGCTCATATCGGGGAAACCTTCAAAGGTTGACCAGAGTTTCGTTGGCTTAGGCTTTAGCAAGGGCTGTGCCAACCAGCGCAACCCCAGTAAACCGGGGGCTACCCAGGTATTAGGGCGCTGGTGATGCCAGAAAAGCGGCAAAGTGCTTCCGCCACACCACCACCAAGCGGCAATTGGCAGGCGGCAAAAGCGGCAAAACAAAAAATTGACGTCAAACAACAATGCCAATCTGCCATCATCCACGGTAGCATTCGCCCCCCCCGCGCATTGTCGTGGCGAAAAGCCCCAGCCGTTACGGTCATACGCCCGCATGGATGCGCACTGCTTGCTCTACGATTTCAAAGGAACGAAACCGTGCCACCGCTTAACGCACGCAAGACCCTCCTGGCCCTTTTGATCGGCGCCAGCCCCCTGCCCTCGCTGGCCGAGACCATTCAACTGACCGATGCCGGCCACGCCGAGCAGAACCAGAGCCACCCCGCAGACCTCGAATTCACTGGCAGCTACACCGGCCTGCGACGTGACGCGATCAATCTCGCCAATACCCGCGTGATGGGCGACCTGGTCTTCAACAGTGCCATCAACGACAACGACCAGCGCACGGTCGACATGGTCAACCGCAGCGACGGCATCCGCCTGGCCAACAGCAGCATCGGCGGCTACCTGTACAATCGCGGCAACGTGAAAACCACCAGCCTCGATGGCGCGGCCTTGCGCCTGCAAGGCACCCTGGTAGACGGCGATCTCACCAACGAGGGAAGCCTCAGGGTCGGCACCGGCATCTCCTACTTCAATGGCGGGCCGACCTACGGCATCGACCTGTCCAGCCCGAGCGGCGCCACTGTCCTGCAGGGCGATGTGATCAACGCCGATGGCGCGAGCATCACCGTCGAAGGCAGGGACGCACGCGGCATCAACCTGGCGGGCGCCAGCCTGGAAGGCAAGGTCGTCAACCGCGGCAACATCGATGTATCCGGCCCTGGCGCCGTTGCCATCAGTGCCACTGCAGGCACCAGCAACCGGCCCACCATCCTGGCCGGCATCGAGAATACCGGTCGGATCTTCGCCAGTGACCAGGCCATCGCGCTCGACGGCGCCACCCTGGTCGACAGCATGGACCGCCACCTGGTCAACAGCGGCAGGATCACAGCCACCACAACCGCCATCCGTATCGGCAACACCGCCTTCGACGGCACAGGCTTGTCGGCCTGGTACAAGGCCAACGGCGCACTGAACATCTTCAACAGCGGGACGATCTGGGGCAACACCGCCATCGACGCCACCGCCAGCAACCGCCCGGTCGAGTTGATCCTGCGCCAGGGCAGCAAGGTCTACGGCGACCTTGTCGGCCTGGCCAACATCGAGGTCGAAGGCGACAGCACCTATGGCGTCGCCTACGGCCCCCCCGGCAGCAACAGCATCCGCCTGGCAAACGGTGGCTGGATCGATGTGGGCGACAGCAGCGAGCCACCCACTACCTTCACCCTGCACAGCCTTCACACCACCCTCGACGGCAACCTGAGGATTGCCGACAACTCGGCGCTGGGCCTGTGGCTGGCAAGCAGTACCGACCCGAACACGGCGGTGCTCAAGGTCAGCGGCATCGCCGAGTTCGCCCAGAACGCGCGGATCCTGCTGGAGCCGGAGGACACCGACTTCGAGGCCAGCGGCAGCCGCTACCTGCTGCTCGAGGCCGGCCAGGTGCAGGTCCTCGACGCCAACGGCCTGCAGGTCAACGCCAAGCCCCAGGTCGCCAGCACCTCGGCCATGCTCAACGTGCTGAGCAGCACGCTCGATGACAACAAGGTCTACGTCACCGTCAGCACCAAGCCGACCGAGGACCTTGAGCAGATCGTCGCGCAACAGGGTGGCGACAGCAATGCACAGCGTGCCCTGGGCAACCTGGCCGAAGCCGGCCTGCTGGCACGCCTGGGCAACCAGGACCCACTGTTCCTCGCCGCCGCCAGCGCCGACGAAGCGCAACTGACCAGGCTCGCCGAGCAACTGGCGCCGGACGTCAGCGACGGCGCGCGCCAGGCCGCCCTGGCCAGCCAGCGCCTGATCGGCAACGCCATCGACAACCGCTCCAGCAGCCTGCACGCCCCTCGCGCCGACGAGGCACGCCGCGCCTCCGGCGTGTGGATGCAGTCGCTGTACAGCGACGCCAGCCAGCAACAACGCGACGGCATTGCCGGCTACAACGCCTACAGCCGCGGCGTGGCGGTCGGTGCCGATGGCCAGCTGGACGACCAGCTCACCCTCGGCGCGGCCTACAGCTTCATCGACACCGACATCAACGGCAAACGCGGCAACAAGACCCAGGTACAGAGCCACGCCTTCTCGCTGTATGGCAGCTACACCCTGGACAACTACTTCGTCGATGCCAGCCTAACCTACGGCTTCAACGACAACCAAGGCAAGCGCGAGATCGCCGGCACCCGGGCCAAGTCGGACTATGACAGCAACCTGTTGGGCCTGAACCTGGTGGGCGGCTATAGCTGGCAGCCGGATCCGCGACTGCTGGTCGAGCCGCGCCTGGCGGCGCGCTACAGCCGCGTCGACATCGACAGCTTCAACGAGAAAGGCTCGTCGGCCGCACTCAAGGTCGAGGCGCAGCGCTACGAGGCCATCGAGCTGGGCGCCGGCGTGCGCGTGGCCAGCCAACTGCCGCTTGGCGCCGGCATCCTGGAGCCGCAGCTGAAAGTCATGGCCTACCACGACTTTGCCGCGGATCCTGTGCAGAACACCGCGACCTTCGTGCTGGGCACCACGCCGTTCGTCAGCCATGGCGCCAGCGTGGCGCGCAACAGCTACGAGGCCGGGCTGGGGGCTGACTACAAGCTGGGAGCGGTGAGCGTCGGCGTCAGCTATGACTACATGGGCAAGTCGGGCTTCGATGCCGACGTGTTCTCGGCCAGGTTGCGCTACGCGTTCTGACACGCCATCGCAGACTATTCCACCTTGAAAACCAACCCTTTCAAGGTGTTCGACGCCAGAGCTATAGCGCCTATCAGACCGAGCGCCGCGCGGGCGGCGCTCGGTTTTATAGGCGCTGCAAAGGTTGCGGCGAACACTTGGTGGCCCTCACTCGGTCAATAATCTTCGCACCCAAAGACCTTGAAAGGGATGACCTTGAAAACAAAAAGGCCGGTATCGCAGGATACCGGCCTTTTTTCGCCCAGCCTTACTTGGCCTGGTAGATGATCCCCGGGCTGCACTGGACCATCTGATAATGGTCAGGCAGCCCGTTGAGCGCCTCGGACGCCCCCAGGAACAGATAGCCACCGGGCTTGAGGGTGCCGTGAATGCGCATGAGGATGTCCTTCTTGACCTGGGCCGAGAAGTAGATCAGCACGTTGCGGCAGAACACGATGTCGAACTTGCCCAGCGGCGCATAGCTGTCGAGCAGGTTGTACGAACGGAACTCGACGCGGCTGCGGATCGGCGACTTGATCGCCCAGCGCCCCGGCCCCTTTGGGTCGAAGTAGCGCTGCAGGCGCTCCTGCGACAAGCCGCGGGCGATGGCTAGGCTATCGTACTCGCCGGTCTTGCAGTTGTTGAGCATGGCGCCCGACAGGTCGGTGGCGACGATCTGCGCACCCATCTTCAGCTGGCCGAGGTTGGTGCGCTCGAACTCGTCGATCGACATCGAGATCGAGTACGGCTCCTGACCGGACGAACAGGCCGCCGACCAGATGCGCAGGCGCTGGCCCGGGTTGTTCTTGATGAACTCCGGGATCACCTTGCTCTTGAGCACCTCGAACGGGTAGGTGTCGCGAAACCACAGCGTCTCGTTGGTGGTCATGGCATCGACCACCTGCTCGCGCAGACCACTGCGTGGCTGGGTCTGGATGCGCTGTACCAGCTCGCCCAGCGACTTGATCCCCTGTTGCTCCATCAGCTTGTTGAGACGGCTGGAGACCAGGTACTGCTTATTCTCGCCCAGCAGGATGCCACAGGCTTTCTCCAGGAAGACCCGGAACTGTTCGAAATCCAAATTACCCGTAGACAATGCTGCCGCCTCTTCTTAAATCGCTAGCGCCGGGGACGGGCCCCGGCCGTTTCAATGACTTGCCTTGATCCGGTCGACCACGCGCTGGGCGAGGTCATCCGGCCTGAACTTGGCCAGGAAGTCATCGGCACCGACTTTCTTGACCATCGCCTGGTTGAATACCCCGGACAGCGAAGTATGCAGGCAGATGTGCAGTTTTTGCATGCGCGGATCGCTGCGGATCTCCGCCGTGAGGGTATAGCCGTCCATTTCCGGCATTTCAATATCCGAAATCATCATGAGGAACTCCTCCTCCGGACGCTTGCCCTCGTCCACCAGCTTGCGCAGGTAATCCAGGGCCTGGCGACCATCGTTGAGCGCCACCACCTCGACCCCCACCGTCTGCAGGCAACGGCTCACCTGCTTGCGCGCCACCGACGAGTCATCGACCGTCAGCACCCGCAGCATCACCGCCTTGTCCTGCACCTCGGCATCGATCACGCCATCGGACACCGACTCGGACGAAGGCGCCACCTCGGCCAGCACCTTCTCCACATCGATGATCTCGACCATGCGGTTGTCGACCCGGGTCACGGCTGTCAGGTAGTGATCGCGTCCGGTACCCTTGGGTGGCGGATGGATCTCTTCCCAGTTCATGTTGACGATGCGCTCGACCGAATGCACCAGGAAGCCCTGGGTCTTGGTGTTGTATTCGGTGATGATCACGAAACTGTTGCGCGTTTCTTCCTTCAGCTGCGGAAGGCCGGTGGCCATCGACAGGTCCAGGATCGGGATGGTCGCCCCCCGAATGTTAGCCACGCCGCGCACCACCGGATGGGACCTGGGCAGCAGCGTCAGGTCCGGGCACTGCAGCACCTCCCGTACCTTGAACACATTGATGCCGTAGAGCTGATCGCCATTGAGGCGAAACAACAGCAGCTCCAGGCGATTCTGCCCCACCAGTTGCGTGCGCTGGTTGACCGAATCCATCACTCCAGCCATGCCAGACTCCTTCAACGATTGCCTATGTACCGAATCGGCACGGGCTTTGCTTTTTTGAACGCCATGTATACGAAAACGACAAATTTCCGACGACTGACGCGCCTGTTGACCGGCTCACTGGCCGCCCTGTGCCTGCTGGCACCCGGCATTCGTACGCTGGCGGACTCTTTTACCTTGCCTGAACAGCTTATCGGTGTCACTCAGGGGTTTCTTGAATTCACCGTGGAGGACTACCTGGCGACCACCCAGACCCCGGGCCGCTACGAGATCCAGGTCAACAACCTCGACCCACGCCTGCGCATGCCGCTGTGCAGCCAGCAGCTGGACGCCTCGCTGGAAGGTTCGACGCCCCTGGGGCGGGTTACGGTACGGGTCCGCTGCGACGGCACGGCGCCCTGGACGGTATTCGTCCCAGCCCAGGTGCGCCTGATGCGCGACGTGGTGGTCATGACTCGCCCCCTGAAACGTGAAAGCGTGGTGGGTGAAGGCGATGTGGCCTTGCGCGAACGCGATGTGGGCACCCTCGGCGTCGGCTACCTGACCCAGCTTGACCAGGCCGTGGGCTTGAAGCTGTTGCGCCCCACTGTGCTCGACCAGGTGCTGACGCAACAGCACCTGGAGCAGGCCGATGTGGTGCGCAAGGGCGATCACGTGGTGATCATCGCCCGCAGCGGCAGCCTGAGCGTGCGCATGCCCGGCGAGGCCTTGGACAAGGGCGGCCTGCAGACGCAGATCCGGGTGCGCAACCTGAACTCCAAACGCGTGGTCAAGGCCCGCGTCACGGGCCCGGGGCAGGTCGAGGTGGCCATGTAGGACTGCACTGCGTCGGGATAGTGACGCAACGCTGGCGATGTGGAACCGCGCCCCCTAAACTGTGTCACAGATCGGGTTGCGCACGTGTGCCGAGAGGCGGTGATGCATTCACGCCTAAAGTTTTGCTCGGGTAGGCCGAAAGCAAGGCATGCGTCCTAATTCCCAGGGGTTCTGAACATGGTCATCGACTTCAGTCGTCTCAACAACTCTCCGTCCGTCACGGGCGGCGTTCGCGGCAATGCCGCGCCGGGCAACGCCGATAAAGCCGGCGAGGCCAGCGCAGCGCCCAAGCACGCCAGTGTCAGCGGAGAAGCGGTACACCTGAGCCCAGAGGCCCAGCAATTGCAGAAGATCAGCGACAAGCTGCGCGATCAGCCGACCGTCAACAGCGCCCGCGTGGCCGAGTTGAAACAGGCCATCGCGGACGGCAGCTACAAGGTCGATGCCGACCGGGTCGCCAGCAAACTGCTTGATTTCGAAGCCCAGCGCTGACCTCCAGGGGCGCTGACTTCAAGGACGCAAAACGCCAAGAGTTAGCCATGCACGACATCACCCTGCTGCAACTGATCGAAGACGACATCGCGCCGACCCAGGAACTGCTCGACCTTCTGCAAAAGGAGGCAGTTTCCCTGCATGGCCGGGAAATCATGGCGCTGGAGCATATCCTTGCCCGCAAGCAGTCGCTGGTCGTGCTGCTCGAGCAGCAGGGACAACGGCGCAACCAGTTGCTCATCGATCTCGGCCTCAGCGCCGACCGCGCAGGCGTGCAGGCGGTGGCCGACCAGTCGCCCAACGGCGAACTCATCATGCAGCAGCTCAATGAGCTCACCCAACTGATGGATGCCTGCCAGAAGGTCAACGAGAACAACGGCCGGATCATCCAGATGCAGCAGTACGCCACGGCCAACCAGATCAGAATCCTCATGGGCGGCGACTCGCCGTCGCTCTATGACAGCCGCGGCGCCACCTCGCCAATGGACAAGCCCAGGGCCATCGGCCAAGTCTGATTGACCCTGATCAAGGCACGGAACATACTGGCATAATGCCGTTACTTGCGTGTGCCGTATTCGCCTGGAGATTGATTACCTGTGTTCAATGAATCCGATGCTCCCCAGCCACCAAAGGTGCTGAGCACCCCTTTGGAGATCACGGCCAACTTGCGCCAACTGCTGGAGAGCCACGACCCGCTGATCATCAGCTTCCATGAGCGCAGCCAGCGGTTTCAAAGCTACGTGGTGCATGTCGACCGGGACAGCGGCGTCCTGGCGCTGGATGAAATGATCCCCCGCGACGGTGAGAAGTACATCGAGAACGGCGAACCGTTCCGTGTCGAAGGCTTCCATGACGGCGTGCGCATCGCCTGGGAATCCAACACGGCGCTGACCATCGGCGAGATCGACGGCCACCGCTGCTACCGTGGCCCGCTGCCCGAGGAAGTGACTTACCACCAGCGCCGCAACGCCTTCCGCGCCGCGCTGAAACTGTCGCAACTGGTCGACATCGTCCTCGACGGCGCCCACCTCAAGGGCAACGGCGCCCTGCGCGGCAAGCTGCTGGACATTTCCGCCACCGGCTGCAAGCTGCGCTTCGACGGCAACGTCGAGGACCGCCTGCAACTGGGCCAGGTCTACGAGCGCTTCAAGGCCAGCAACCCACTGGGGCTGACCGACACCCTGGTCGAACTGCGCCACCTGCACTTCGAGGAGCGCATCAACACCACCTTCGCCGGGGTGCGCTTCCATAACCTCAACGGTCAGGCGCAGCGCAAGATCGAGAGTTTCGTCTATCAGCTGCAGCGCGAGGCGCGGCGGTTCGACAAAGACGACTATTGAGCGTCAGCAGGGCACGAAAACGCCACCCCACGGGTTAATGCCAGGCAGTTAGCGCTTGATCGCACTTATTGGGGCTGCTTTGCAGCCCTTCGCGGGTAAACCCGCTCCCACAGGTACAGCGCTCGATTCAGCATCTGCGCGATCCTGTGGGAGCGGGTTTACCCGCGAAGGGTCGCGCAGCGACCCCAATTGGCTTAACTGACTGGCTAGGATTTGCTCATCTCGCTTTCCCGCTCCGCGCCGGCCTCCTCTTCGGTATCCTCCGCCGCCACCGGCGCCTGCATCACCTCCTGCACGGTCTGCTCGTCCACCCGAGGGTCAAGGGCCGCCGACAAGGGCGACCCCGCCGCCGGCATGGCCACGTGCCCCAGAGGCGCATCCTGGACCTGGTGCAGCCCGGTGACCGCCTTGGGCCGAATGCGCCAGACCAGCACCAGGGCGAAGAACACGAAGAAGGCGTACAGCATCTGCGCACCCAGCAGTTTCATCAGCACCCCCGCCGCCAGCGGCCCGATGCAGGCGCCCACGCCATAGGTGACCAGCAGCATGGCGGTCAACGAGACCCGCCGCTCGCTTTCCACATGGTCGTTGGAGAACGCCACCGCCAGCGGATACAAGCAGAACTGCAACAGCGATATGACGAAACCGATGCCGAACAATAGCGCCAACGGCACGCCCGGCAGAATCGCCAGCGGCGCCGAGGCCAGCGCCAGGCCGATCGCCACGCTGCGGATCAGCACGGCGCGATCATAACGGTCGGACAACCAGCCCAGCGGCCACTGCACCAGCAGGCCGGCAAAAATACAGCTGCCCATGAACAGGCCGATCTGCTCGGTGGACAGCCCCTGGCTGGACGCATACAGCGGCGCCAGGCCATAGAACGAACCGACAATCAGACCCGAGCCGAGCACCGTGGACAACGACTGCGGCACGCGCTTGATGAAGAACTTCGGCTCCATCGGCGCCGGCCGCAACGGCGCGGGGTGGATGCGCCGGGTCATGGCCACCGGCACCAGGCACAGGGCAAAGCACATCGCCACCAGCATCAGCAACTCAGGCCCCAGCTGCGGATGTACCACCAGGATCAACTGGCCAAGCACCAGCCCAAGATACGAGGCGATCATGTAGCCGCTGAACACCGCGCCGCGATGCTTGGCATCAGCCTGCTCGTTGAGCCAGCTCTCGATGACCATGTACTGGCACATCATCCCCAGGCCGACGATCATCCGCAGCCCGATCCACACCGGCAGCCAGCTGGTCAGCCCGTGCCCGAGCACCGCCGCGCCGACGATGCCGGCACAGGTGGCGTAGGCGCGGATATGCCCGACCCGGCCGATCAACCGGTGGCCGACCTTGCCGCCCACCGCCAGGCCGAAGTAGTTGGCCGCCATCAACGCACCGATCCACAGGCTGTCGACATGGTCGGCGGCCAGGCGCAGGGCCAGGTAGGTACTGAGCAGGCCCGAACCGATCAGCATCATCAGGGCGGCGAAGTACAACGACTGAAACGGCTTCCAGATATTTCGCATACGTCCCGTCAAGCTCCTTGATCTGGTGGCGCGGGGTTGCTGCCAAGCATAAAAGCAAATCCATCGCGGCGCAGGCCCCGGACGGCGAAATCGGCCGCCGGGGGCGCATCCAGTAGCGGTCGTGTCGCGCTCAGGCTTGCGCGGCGAGCACGCGGCGCTCCCAGGGCGTGATCTCATCGAAGAAATCGCTCAGCTCCAGGGTCTTGGTGGCGATGTAGCCTTCGATGAACTCCCTGCCGAACAGTTCCCGCGCCAAGTTGCTGCGCTTGAGGCGCTCCAGCGCGGCGTGCAGGGTGCAGGGCAGGCTCAGGTGCTCGGGCACCTCGAACTCGCCCTGGATCGCCGGCGTCGGCGCGATCTGCCGCTCGATGCCATGCAGGCCGGCGGCGAGGCTGGCGGCGATGGCCAGGTAGGGGTTGGCGTCGGCGCCCGGCAGGCGGTTCTCCACCCGCCGCGCCGCAGGCGAACTGGCCGGGATGCGCAGGCCAGCGGCGCGGTTGTCCTCGGACCAGCAGGCATTGTTCGGCGACGCATAGGGGTGGCACAGGCGCTGGTAGGAGTTGACGTTCGGCGCGAACAGCACGGTGAAGTCGGCCAGACAGGCCTGCAGGCCACCGATGAAATGGTGGAAGGTGTCGGTCGCCCTGCCCTGCTCGTCGCTGAACACGTTACGCCCGCTGGCGCTGTCGACCAGGCTCTGGTGGATATGCATCGAACTGCCGGGGGTGTGCGCCAGGGGCTTGGCCATGCACACCACGGTCAGGCCATGCTTGAGCGCGACTTCCTTGAGCAGGTGTTTGAACAGGAAGGTCTGGTCGGCCAAGAGCAAGGGATCGCCGTGCAGCAGGTTGATCTCGAACTGACTGACGCCCATCTCGTGCATGAAGGTGTCACGCGGCAGCCCCAACGCCGCCATGCAGCGGTACACATCGTTGAAGAACGGACGCAGGCCGTTGTTGGAGCTGACACTGAAGGCCGAGTGGCCCATTTCCCGACGACCGTCCTTGCCCAGTGGCGGCTGGAACGGCTGGGTCGGGTCGCTGTTGGCGGCAAACACGAAGAACTCCAGTTCCGTCGCCACTACCGGCGCCAGCCCGCGCTCGGCGTAGCGGGCGATCACCGCCTTGAGCTGGCCACGGCTGGACAGGCCCGAGGGCGTGCCATCGAGCTCCACCGCATCGCAGATGGCCAGCGCGCGAGGCTCGTCGCTCCAGGGCAGGCGGTGAATCTGCGAAGGCTCGGCCACCAGTGCCAGGTCGCCGTCGTCGCTGCCATAGTACTTGGCCGCCGGGTAGCCGCCCATGATGCACTGCAGCAGCACGCCGCGAGCCATCTGCAGGCGGCGGCCTTCGAGGAAGCCCTCGGCGGTCATCACCTTGCCGCGGGGCACGCCGTTGAGGTCGGGGGTGACGCACTCGATTTCATCGATGCCCTTGAGGAACGCTGCCTGGTTGCGCGGGCCTTCGGTCGTCATGACGCTGTCCTTCTTGTTGTGTTCGCATGCCGGGAATGGCGACGCACACAACATAGGCCGGGGGTGTTTAAAATATCAAGCACCCCAGGGATCGTGGCGCCCTCTTCGCGGGTAAACCCGCTCCCACAGGAACCTGGCCAGCCTTCAGGGCAAAGGTGAACCTGCGGGTTTACCCGCGAAAGGGCCAGCCCAGGTTACTGCTCGCGCAGCGTCATGCCATTGGCCGGCAGCGGCAACGCGGTCTTGTAACGCACCTGTTTCAAGGCAAAGCTGGAACGAATGTTCGCCACCCCGGGCAAGCGCGTGAGGTAATCGAGGAAGCGCTCCAGCGCCTGAATGCTCGGCAGCAGCACCCGCAGCAGGTAATCCGGATCCCCGGTCATCAGGTAGCACTCCATCACCTCCGGCCGTTCGGCGATCTCCTCCTCGAAGCGGTGCAGCGACTGCTCCACCTGCTTTTCCAGGCTGACGTGGATGAACACATTCACATCCAGCCCCAGCACCTCGGGCGACAGCAGCGTGACCTGCTGGCGGATCACCCCAAGCTCCTCCATGGCCTTGACCCGGTTGAAGCACGGCGTGGGCGACAGGTTGACCGAGCGCGCCAGCTCTGCATTGGTGATCCGGGCGTTTTCCTGCAGGCTGTTGAGGATGCCGATATCCGTTCGATCCAGTTTACGCATGAGAGAAATTGACCTGGTTTTTGTGTTTGTACGGAATGTTTATCTGCGCCGCCGGACAAAGGCAATGAACTTGAGAGAAAAATTCTCCTGCCGTCCCCCTATGATGTAAAAAGACGCTGACCTGCCAGTCACGAGCCGGCAGTCAGCGGCGGCCGCTTCAAAGCTCACAAAAACAACATTCGAGCGAGCGTAAAAAGCATGAACGAGTACGCCCCCCTGCGTCTGCATGTGCCCGAGCCTACAGGCCGGCCAGGCTGCCAGACCGATTTCTCCTACCTGCGCCTGAACGACGCCGGTCAAGTCCGTAAACCCCCTATCGATGTGGAGCCTGCCGACACGGCGGACCTCTCCTACAGCCTCGTGCGCGTGCTCAACGAGCACGGCGACGCCGTCGGCCCCTGGGCCGAGGGCATCGAGCCGCAGGTACTGCGCCAGGGCATGTACGCCATGCTCAAGACGCGCATCTTCGACAGCCGCATGGTGGTTGCCCAGCGCCAGAAGAAGATGTCCTTCTACATGCAGAGCCTGGGCGAGGAAGCCATCGGCAGCGGCCAGGCCCTGGCCCTGAACCGCAGCGACATGTGCTTCCCCACCTACCGCCAGCAGAGCATCCTGATGGCCCGCGAGGTGTCGCTGGTGGACATGATCTGCCAGCTGCTGTCCAACACCCGTGACCCGCTCAAAGGCCGCCAGCTGCCGATCATGTACTCGGTGCGCGAAGCCGGCTTCTTCACCATCAGCGGCAACCTGGCCACCCAGTTCGTCCAGGCGGTCGGCTGGGCCATGGCCTCGGCGATCAAGGGCGACACCAAGATCGCCTCGGCGTGGATCGGTGACGGCGCCACCGCCGAGTCCGACTTCCACACTGCCCTGACCTTCGCCCACGTCTACCGCGCCCCGGTGATCCTCAACGTGGTCAACAACCAGTGGGCGATCTCGACCTTCCAGGCCATCGCCGGTGGCGAGTCGACCACCTTCGCCGGCCGTGGCGTGGGTTGCGGCATCGCCTCGCTGCGGGTCGACGGCAACGACTTCATCGCCGTCTACGCCGCCTCGCGCTGGGCCGCCGAACGCGCCCGCCGCGGCCTGGGCCCGACGCTGATCGAGTGGGTCACCTACCGTGCCGGCCCGCACTCGACCTCGGACGACCCGTCCAAGTACCGCCCGGCCGACGACTGGAGCCACTTCCCGCTGGGCGACCCGATTGCCCGCCTCAAGCAGCACCTGATCAAGCTCGGCCACTGGTCCGAGGAAGAGCACCAGGCGGTCACCGCCGAGCTCGAGGCCGAGGTAATCAAGGCGCAGAAGGACGCCGAGCAGTTCGGCACCCTGAGCAATGGCCATATCCCCAGCGCCGCCTCGATGTTCGAGGATGTGTACAAGGAAATGCCCGACCACCTGCGCCGTCAGCGCCAGGAACTGGGGGTCTGAGATGAACGATCACAACAACAGCATCCATCTGGAAAACGCCATGTCCACCACCACCATGACCATGATCCAGGCCCTGCGCTCGGCCATGGATGTCATGCTCGAGCGCGATGACAACGTGGTGGTCTACGGCCAGGACGTTGGCTACTTCGGCGGCGTGTTCCGCTGCACCGAAGGTCTGCAGACCAAGTACGGCAAGTCCCGCGTGTTCGATGCGCCGATCTCCGAGAGCGGCATCGTCGGCACCGCCGTGGGCATGGGCGCCTATGGCCTGCGTCCGGTGGTCGAGATCCAGTTCGCCGACTACTTCTATCCCGCCTCCGACCAGATCGTCTCGGAGATGGCCCGCCTGCGTTATCGCTCGGCCGGCGAGTTCATCTCGCCGCTGACCCTGCGCATGCCCTGCGGTGGTGGCATCTATGGCGGCCAGACCCACAGTCAGAGCCCCGAGGCGATGTTCACCCAGGTCTGCGGCCTGCGCACCGTGATGCCGTCGAACCCGTACGACGCCAAGGGGCTGCTGATCGCCTCGATCGAATGCGACGACCCGGTGATCTTCCTCGAGCCCAAGCGCCTGTACAACGGCCCGTTCGACGGCCACCACGACCGCCCGGTAACGCCGTGGTCCAAGCACCCGCACAGCGCAGTGCCTGATGGCTACTACAGCGTGCCGCTGGACAAGGCGGTGATCACCCGCCCAGGCAATGACGTCACCGTGCTGACCTACGGCACCACCGTGTATGTCTCGCAAGTGGCCGCCGAGGAGAGCGGCGTCGACGCCGAGGTCATCGACCTGCGCAGCCTTTGGCCGCTGGACCTGGAGACCATCGTCGCCTCGGTGAAGAAGACCGGTCGCTGCGTGGTCGTGCACGAGGCCACCCGTACCTGCGGCTTCGGCGCCGAGCTGGTGTCGCTGGTCCAGGAGCACTGCTTCCATCACCTCGAGGCGCCGATCGAGCGCGTCACCGGCTGGGACACGCCCTACCCCCACGCACAGGAATGGGCCTACTTCCCCGGCCCTTCGCGGGTAGGCGCGGCACTGAAACGGGTCATGGAGGTCTGAATGGGCACGCACGTCATCAAGATGCCGGATATCGGTGAAGGCATCGCGCAAGTCGAGTTGGTGGAATGGTTCGTCAAGGTCGGCGACATGATCGCCGAGGACCAGGTGGTGGCCGATGTCATGACCGACAAGGCCACCGTGGAAATTCCCTCGCCGGTCAGCGGCAAGGTATTGGCCCTGGGCGGCCAGCCGGGTGAAGTGATGGCGGTCGGCAGCGAGCTGATCCGCATCGAGGTCGAAGGCAGCGGCAACCATGTCGACGCGCCACAGGCCAAGCCGGTTGAGCCGGAAGCCGCGCCGGTCAAGGCCGTGGCCCAGCCCGAGCCACGCATCGAGGCACAACCCCTGGCCGCCGCGACCCATGCCGCCGCGCCTATCGTGCCGCGCGAAGCCCACGACAAGCCACTGGCGTCCCCGGCCGTGCGCAAGCGCGCCCTGGACGCCGGGATCGAGCTGCGTTACGTGCATGGCAGCGGCCCGGCCGGGCGCATCCTGCATGAAGACCTCGACGCCTTCATCAGCAAGCCGCAGACCGGCGCCGGTCAGGCACCAGGGGGCTACGGCAAGCGCACCGACAGCGAGCAGGTACCGGTGATCGGCCTGCGCCGCAAGATCGCCCAGCGCATGCAGGACGCCAAGCGTCGCGTCGCCCACTTCAGCTACGTCGAGGAAATCGACGTCACCAACCTGGAAGCCTTGCGCCAGCAGCTCAACGCCAAGTACGGCGACAGCCGCGGCAAGCTGACCCTGCTGCCGTTCCTGGTGCGCGCCATGGTCGTCGCCCTGCGCGACTTCCCGCAGATCAACGCCACCTACGACGACGAGGCCCAGGTCATTACCCGCCACGGCGCGGTGCACGTCGGCATCGCCACCCAGGGCGACAACGGCCTGATGGTGCCGGTACTGCGCCACGCCGAGGCCGGCAACCTGTGGAGCAACGCCGGCGAGATCGCCCGCGTGGCCCACGCCGCGCGCAACAACAAGGCCAGCCGCGAAGAGCTGACCGGCTCGACCATCACCCTGACCAGCCTCGGCGCCCTGGGCGGCATTGTCAGCACCCCGGTGGTCAACACCCCGGAAGTGGCGATCGTCGGCGTCAACCGCATGGTCGAACGGCCAGTGGTGATCGACGGCCAGATCGTCGTGCGCAAGATGATGAACCTGTCCAGTTCGTTCGACCACCGCGTGGTCGACGGCATGGATGCCGCCCTGTTCATCCAGGCCGTGCGCGGCCTGCTGGAACAGCCTGCCTGCCTGTTCGTGGAGTGATCATGCAAGAGCTCATCAACACCACCCTGCTGATCATCGGCGGCGGCCCCGGCGGTTATGTGGCTGCCATCCGCGCCGGGCAACTGGGCATCCCCACCGTGCTGGTCGAAGGCCAGGCCCTGGGCGGCACCTGCCTGAACATCGGCTGCATTCCCTCGAAGGCGCTGATCCATGTGGCTGAGCAGTTCCACCAGACCAGCCGCTACACCGAACCTTCGCCGCTGGGTATCAGCGTATCCTCGCCGCGCCTGGACATCAGCCGCAGCGTCGGGTGGAAGGACGGCATCGTCGACCGCCTCACCAGCGGCGTCGCCGCCCTGCTGAAAAAGCACGGCGTGAAGGTGATCCATGGCTGGGCGAAGATCCTCGACGGCAAGAGCGTCGAGGTCGATGGCCAGCGCATCCAGTGCGAGCACCTGCTGCTGGCAACCGGCTCGAACAGCGTCGAACTGCCGATGCTGCCTATCGGCGGGCCGATCATCTCGTCCACCGAGGCCCTGGCGCCCAGGGCGCTGCCTCAGCACCTGGTGGTGGTCGGCGGCGGCTACATCGGCCTGGAACTGGGCATCGCCTACCGCAAGCTTGGCGCCAAGGTCAGCGTGGTGGAAGCCCGCGAACGCATCCTGCCGACCTACGACGCCGAACTCACCGCGCCGGTGGCCGACTCGATCAAGAAACTCGGCATCGCCCTGTACCTGGGCCACAGTGTCGAAGGCTATGCCGACGGCTGCCTGCTGGCCAGCGATGGCCAAGGTGGCCAGCTGCGCCTTGAGGCTGACCAGGTGCTGGTGGCCGTGGGCCGTCGCCCTCGTACCAAAGGCTTCGGCCTGGAAAGCCTGGATCTGAAGATGAACGGCGCGGCCATCGCCATCGACGAGCGCTGCCAGACCAGCATGCGCAACGTCTGGGCCATCGGCGACGTGGCCGGCGAGCCGATGCTGGCGCACCGGGCCATGGCCCAGGGCGAGATGGTCGCCGAGATCATCGCCGGCAAGAGCCGACGCTTCGAGCCGAGCGCAATCGCCGCGGTGTGCTTCACCGACCCGGAAGTGGTGGTGGTCGGCCAGACCCCGGAACAAGCCAGCCAGCAGGGCGTGGACTGCATCGTCGCGCAGTTCCCCTTCGCCGCCAACGGCCGGGCAATGAGCCTGGAATCAAAGACCGGCTTCGTGCGCGTGGTGGCCCGCCGTGACAACCACCTGATCCTCGGCTGGCAGGCCGTGGGCGTGGCGGTGTCGGAACTGTCCACCGCCTTCGCCCAGTCGCTGGAGATGGGCGCACGCCTGGAAGACATCGCCGGCACCATCCACGCCCACCCGACCCTGGGCGAGGCGGTGCAGGAAGCGGCATTGCGCGCCTTGGGCCACGCCCTGCACATCTGACCTGACACTGAAGCGGCAATCGCCGTATTTGGCCCGCTACGCCCCTGGCGCAGCGGGTCTTTTTTTCACTCGGCGACGACGTTCTTGCCGGCTGCCTTGGCCCGGTACAGCGCCTTGTCGGCACGGCCCAGCAACCCCTGACGGTCCTCCCCTTCGCGCCACTGCACCACGCCATAGCTCATGGTCAGCTGGCACTGGCCTATCGGCGGCACTTTGGCCAAGGCCTCCTGGATTCGCTGCGCCGCTTCACGTGCCTGCTCCTGCGAAGTTCGCGGCAAGACCACCACGAATTCATCGCCGCCCCAACGTGCCAACAAGTCCTGCTCGCCCAGACACCGACGAATCCGTTCGGTAACCTCGACCAGTGCGGCATCGCCACGGGCGTGGCCGTGCAGGTCGTTGATCGGTTTGAAGTCGTCCAGGTCCATGGCGATCAACGCCAGCGGTTCACGGAAGCGCCGGGCACGCTCGCACGCCTCCTCGAGGGTCTTTTCCAGGCGATAGCGATTGGCGGTACGGGTCAGGGCGTCGCGCTCGGCCAACTCGCGATTCTCGTCGAGCTGGCGCTGCAACTGCTGGTTGACCCAAGACAGTTCGCGGGTGCGCTCGGCCACCAGGCTTTCCAGGGACAGGTTGCGCTGCTCGAGTTCGGCGACCAGGCGCTTGCCCGCGTCGATGTTGCGGTGGGCGCCGAGCATGCGCGCCACCGAACCGTCGGTGTTGCGGGCGATGACATGGCCGCTGTCCTCGATCCACAGATAGCTGCCATCCTGGCAGCGGCAACGGTACTCGATGAGATAACGCTCGTTGCGCTGGTTGATGTAAGCCTCGAAATGCGCCATCACCCGCGGGTAATCCTCGGGGTGAATCACGCTTTCCCAGGTCAGCACGGAATTGTCCAGCGAATGGCTGGCGTAGCCCAACATCGCGTACCAGCCCGGGTTGCGGTAGACATAGCCGCTGTTGGCATCCCAGTCCCAGATACCGTCGCTGATCAGATCGAACAAGGTGTGCAATTGCTGCTCGGTGAAGCCAGCCGGTAGCGGCTTTGTTGCCTGACTCATGGACGCGCTCCCTGTTGTCCAGCAACTGCGCCCCGTATCCGGTGCTGCCGACACATGCTTGTATTTGCCGCAAGCGGCAATCCTGTTCCTATGCCGAGCAAGCATATTCCGAGCAACAGGCTGCCGGAATAGCCCTGACGGCCTATTTCGCCCCGGTACCACTACTGGTACTGCTTTTGCCCCTTTCGTCGTGTCTTCAGATCCATCCCGGGAGCCATCATGCTTATCACCGCGATCGCTCGACAGATCGCCCAACGCATGCAGGAGGAGACCGAGATGAAACAATCAGAAGCCGCAGCGCGCCCAGGGCGCCATGACCTCGGCGGATGACAGGGACACCGAGCGTAAGTACACCGCCAAGCTGTAGCGCTGAGCATCCGTCAGTAAAAGCGCTGCGGATCCCCTGACTCAAGCAGGCTGGCCAACTGGGTCAGGGCGAAGCGCAACTCCTCCCGACTGGTCGGCGCCATCAGCACGACCCGCACGCCACGTGGATCGCCCGTGCGCTCCACCTGGAACTGGCTGGCGCTCATGACCACCACGCCATTGGCCCGCGCCAGCAGGGCGAACTCGTCGCTGCGCCACGGCTCGGGCAGGTTGAGCCAGAGGTGATAGCAGTGCGACTGGCTCTGCAGCGACGCACTGCCGAAGACTTCACGGGCGATGGCCTGACGTGCCGCCGCCTCGGCGCGGTGCATGCGGATCAACTGGCTGTCCAACCCTTCACCGATCACATGGCTGGCCAATTGCGCGGTCAACGGCGAAGGCATCCACACCGTGCTGCGCACCATGGCGGTCAGGCGCGACAGCAGCTTCGGCGGGCTGTACAGGTAGCCGATGCGCAGCGCCGGCATGACCGACTTGGACAAGCTGGTGAGGTAGATCGAACGCTCCGGGGCGAAGGTCGCCAGCGGCCGGGTCTGCGGGTCGGTGGCGAGGAAGCCGTAGATGTCATCGTCCAGCAGCAGGAAGTCGAATTCCTCCGCCAGCGCCGCGATCTGGGCGCGCCGCTCATTGGACATGATTGCCGTGGTCGGATTCTGGCAGGTCGCCACGCACACCAGCATGGCGGGCCGCTCGCGCTGGCAGATCTCGCGCAAGGCCTCGGGGATGATG
Source organism: Mitsuaria sp. RG (assembly GCF_028369275.1). NCBI lineage: Bacteria > Pseudomonadati > Pseudomonadota > Betaproteobacteria > Burkholderiales > Sphaerotilaceae > Roseateles > Mitsuaria sp. RG. The sequence continues at coordinate 5,842 of NZ_JAQMYQ010000058.1, read as the reverse complement.
CCCTGCTCGTCCATCGGCACGCCACGCAGGCGGCGGCCCAGGCCATGGGCCACGGAAATGATGCCCGGATAGCACAGCGACTCGCACAGTATCAGGTCGCCCGCCCCGGTCAGGGCACTGATCGCCACCATCAGCCCATGCTGGGCACCGCTGGTGATGACCACCTGCTGCCACTGCGCACCCGGTAGCCACTGACGCAACCATTGCGCGCCCGCCTCACGATGCGCCGGATGACCACCGTCGGGGGCGTAGTCCAGCACCTGCTCCAGCCGTGAGGTATTGGCCAGCTCGGTCAAGGCGTTGCGCAACCAGTACTGCAGGGTTTCGCCGTAGGGCTTGATGATCGACAGGTCGAGCACTTCGCTGCGGACCGCGGGGGCAGCACGGGCGGCAACGGGGGCCTCGTCCGTCTCGGCGATCCGGTCAAGGACGTAGGTGCCACGCCCCACCTCGCCCTGGGTCAGGCCACGGCGCGACGCCTCGGTATAGGCGCGGCTGATGGTGCCGGGCGTGACATCCAGCGCCTGCGCCAATTCGCGCAGCGTCGGCAAGCGCTCGCCACGCCGCAGCGCGCCGCTGGCAATGTCATGCGCCAGCGCATCGGCGATGGACAGGTAGACAGGCTGATTGCTTTCGCTGATCCGTGGAACCCACATGAGACGGCTACCGGGCTGAAAATGATTGAAATTTGAACACACAGGCCGACTTGAGTCGATCCTCCGAGCGATTCAAGTTGTGCCTTCCTGCCATGAAATCACGGATGAAATTGTCCCTCTGTGGGAGCGGGCTTGCCCGCGAACACCGGCGGAGCCGGTGCCATCCACCGCGCCGAATGCTTCGCGGGTAAACCCGCTCCCACAGGTACTCACTGAATCAACAAGTTACAGCTTGCACCAGGAGGAGTGAACGTGCCCGCGATGGGCTGGAGAGCAGCCCCACTTGAATTCAGGTCTCGTTACCGTATAGATTCAATTTGAATCGACTCAATCGAATCAATTAACTCACCTGGACTCGCCATGGACAACCTCAGAAAGGATTTTTCCCTCTCCGCCCTGGTCGCCGGCCTGATCGCCGTGATCATCTCCTACGCAGGCCCCTTGATCATTGTGTTCCAGGCCGCCGACCAGGCAGGTCTGGACAACGCAGCGACCGCTTCGTGGATCTGGGCCATCTCCATCGGCAGCGGCCTGACCGGCCTGCTGCTGAGCTGGAAACTGCGGGTGCCGGTGATCACCGCCTGGTCCACGCCCGGCGCGGCGCTGCTGGTGTCGATGCTGCCGAGCGTGTCACTGGCCCAGGCGGTGGGCGCCTACATCGTCGCCTCGCTGCTGATTGCCGTGATCGCCCTGAGCGGCGCCTTCGACAATCTGATGAATCGCCTGCCCAAGGCCATTGCCGCGGCGATGCTGGCCGGTATCCTGTTCCGCTTCGGCGCCGAACTGTTCAGCTCGATCCGCCTGCAGCCCCTGCTGGTACTGTCGATGCTGGCGAGCTACCTGCTGTTCAAGCGCCTGTCGCCGCGCTACGCGATTCTTTCGGTGCTGATCGTCGGTTGCGGCCTCGCCGCCGGCCTGGGCCAACTGGACACCCAGGCGCTGGTGCTGGAAATGACCATCCCGACCTGGACCAGCCCGCAGTGGAGCTGGCAGGCCATCGTCAATATCGGGTTGCCCCTGGCCCTGGTATCGCTCACCGGCCAGTCGGTGCCCGGCATCGCCGTACTGCGCACCTCCGGCTACCAGGTGCCGGCACGCCCGATCGTCTCGGTCACCGCCCTGGGTTCGCTGCTGCTGGCGCCGTTCGGCTGCCACGGCGTCAACCTGGCGGCGATCACCGCTGCCATCTGCACCGGCCGCGAGGCCCACGAGAACCCGGATAAACGCTATATCGCCGGCATGGCCTGTGGTGCCTTCTACCTGCTGATGGGCAGTTTTGGCGCCACCCTGGCCTCGGTGTTCGCCGCCCTGCCGAGGGAACTGATCGCCGCCCTCGCCGGCCTGGCACTGTTCGGTGCCATTGCCAACGGCCTGGCGGGCGCCATGAGTGACGAGAAACAGCGGGAGCCGGCGCTGATCACCTTCCTGGTCACCGCATCGGGCATGAGCCTGCTCGGTCTTGGCGCCGCGTTCTGGGGGCTGATCTTCGGGCTGGCGGCACACTTCGCCCTGAGCTACAGCCGCACGGCCCAACAGCCGCAGGCAAGCGTTCAGGTACGGTGAAGAAGACAAGGGGAATGGGGAAATGGCGTCCCAGGGCAGGTTCGAACTGCCAACCTTCCCCTTAGGAGGGGGATGCTCTATCCAATTGAGCTACTGAGACACTGAAGCCGACAACAGACGCTGTGCGGCGGGGACGGCGAGCATGTTAACCAGCGTGCGGGCATTTGTCATGTATCAATCGGGCGTTTTGCACGTCGGCTTTTTCCCCTGCGCGTCAGCGATCACGCCTTCGCTGCGCCACAGCGCGAGCAACGCCTCGACCGCACCGGCCAGCGAAGCGGAGTTGTCCACGACATGCACGCCGGGATCATACGCCTGCACCCTGAAGTTGCGGGCCAGGCGCTGTTCGATCTCTTCGTTGCTCTCTCGCCCCCTGGCCAGCAGACGCTGGCGCAGCGCCTGCTGTGAAACGGTCAGCCCCACGGCCACCAGGTCGGGATAGCGCTGCCGGGCATCGGCCAGGTAGGCACGCGAACCATTGACCAGTACCGACCGACCCGCAGCGAGCCATGCGTCCAGCTGTACAGGAATGCCATAGCTCAAGCCGTTAGCCTGCCAGTCCAGGGCAAAGGCCCCCGCCTCGCGCATCGCCTCGAAGCGCTCGACGCTCACTCCGAGCGCAGCTTCGCCCTTGGCCTCGGCTGAGCGCGTGATGACCCGCCGGGCGACTTCGACACCTAGGGTGAACAATCGCTCACGCGCCGCATCGATCAGGGAATCTTTTCCCGAACCCGACGGTCCCATGAGGAATATCAGGCGCCCTCTTGAGGTCGCCCCACCGCTTGCGTCATATTGCATAGCCACTATGCTCAATGTATGGGAAACCAGCGTATTCCAGGATTTTCCCTAGGCCTTTACCGTCTTTTACCAGATTTTGACGGCATTTGTCTGACACCGGTGTAATTCGATGAATGTGAAACTTTTCAAACCAGTGCTCATTTCTGATAATTGGTACTGGCAAAAAGCCTTTATCGAGATCACTATTTGTCACAGAATTGACGCCAAGGAAACGGCGACCCTGAGGCAAGATGAAGAACCAAAATCACATCACGGTTGAACATTTTGTCGTCGCCGCGGTCGTACTTCCACCGTGCGGCCAATTTGCGAACCGCTCCCCCTGAACCAGAACAACCGGTCAATTTATATGCGCCCAATGAAACAGGCTATCTATTCGAGCCGCACCGCTGACAAGTTTGTCGTCCGCCTGCCAGACGGGATGCGTGAGCGCATTGCCGAGGTAGCGCGCAACCACCACCGCAGCATGAACTCCGAGATCATCGCCCGCCTGGAGCAGAGCCTTATCCAGGAAGGCGCCCTGGGTGATGAACTGAGCATGCGCCTGGACAGCCCAGAGCTCAGCCTCCACGAACGTGAACTGCTGCAGCGCTTCCGCCAACTGTCCCACCGCCAGCAGAATGCCCTGGTCGCCCTCATCGCTCACGATGTGGAAATGGCCGCCGACGCGTCCTGATCCAGGCAGCGACACCGCACACAAAAAAGCCAGCGCAAGCTGGCTTTTTTGCATCTGATTGCCGAGTCACGCACACCCCTACTGTAGGAGCGGCCTTGTGCCGCGAAAGGGCCGCAAAGCGGCCCCGGCGATCTTTGCATCAACGCTGAAATCCTGGGGTCGCTATGCGACCCTTTCGCGGCGCAAGGCCGCTCCTACAGGGGGGGTGCGCATGACCTGAACCCAACGTTTACAGCAGGAACAGCGTAGCCAGCCCCAGGAAGATAAAGAAACCACCACTGTCGGTGACCGCCGTAATCATCACACTCGACCCCATCGCCGGATCACGCCCCAGGCGCGTCAACGTCATCGGGATCAGCACGCCCATCAAGGCGGCCAGCAACAGGTTCAGGGTCATTGCCGCCGTCATCACCAGGCCCAGCGACCAGCTGCCATAGAGCCAGAACGCCACGACACCGATCACGCCACCCCAGATCAGGCCATTGAGCAGCGACACCGCAAGCTCCTTGCGCATCAGGCGGCTGGTATTGCCCGGCGACACCTGGTCGAGGGCCATGGCGCGCACGATCATGGTGATGGTCTGGTTACCCGAGTTGCCGCCAATACCCGCCACGATCGGCATCAGCGCCGCCAGCGCCACCAGCTTTTCGATGGAGCCTTCGAACAGGCCGATCACCCGCGAGGCGACGAAGGCGGTGATCAGGTTGATGGCCAACCACGCCCAACGGTTGCGCAGCGAGCGCCAGACCGAGGCGAAGATGTCTTCCTCCTCGCGCAGACCGGCCATGTTGAGCACTTCGCTCTCGCTCTCTTCACGAATCAAGTCGACCATTTCATCGATGGTCAGACGGCCGATCAGGCGCTCGTTCTTGTCCACCACCGGGGCGGAAACCAGGTCGTAGCGCTCGAAGGCCTGGGCGGCGTCGTAGGCATCTTCCTCGGGGTGGAAGGTCACCGGGTCATTGGCCATGACCTCCGCGACTTTCTTGTCCGGGTCGTTGACCAGCAACCGCTTGATCGGCAGCACGCCCTTGAGAATGCCATCGTAATCGACGACGAACAGCTTGTCGGTATGCCCTGGCAGCTCCTTGAGCCGGCGCAGGTAGCGCAATACCACCTCGAGGCTGACGTCTTCGCGGATGGTGACCATCTCGAAGTCCATCAGCGCACCGACCTGCTCTTCGTCATAGCTCAGGGCCGAGCGCACACGCTCGCGCTGCTGGGCATCGAGGGTTTCCATGAGCTCGTGGACGACGTCGCGGGGCAGCTCCGGCGCCAGGTCGGCAAGTTCGTCGGCGTCCATTTCCTTGGCGGCGGCCAGCAACTCGTGATCGTCCATGTCGGCGATCAGGGTCTGGCGCACGGCGTCGGAGACTTCGAGCAGGATGTCGCCGTCGCGATCCGAGCGCACCAGCTGCCAGACCGTCAGGCGGTCGTCCAGCGGCAAGGCTTCGAGGATATAGGCGATGTCGGCGGGGTGCAGGTCGTCGAGCTTGCGCTGCAGTTCGACGAGGTTCTGGCGGTGGACGAGGTTTTCCACCAGGTCATGGTGGTGACCTTCCTGACGGTGCGTCAGGTCCTCGACCACCCGCTGGCGCTGCAGCAGCTCGATCACCTGGGCCAGGCGATCCTGCAGGCTGTCTTGGGCTTTCTTTACTTCGATTTCGGTCATAGGCGAACTCCACTCCCAGCAGCGGAGCACGCCGGGAGAATCAATCGGTCAGATCTGGCTGTATGAAGCGTGTTGGCGAGTAACTACTGGGTAAGTCCATGGTGGGATTCCACAAGCCCCGGCGGGGCTGACGGGCGCAATCATACACTGTGCAAGCTGTCGGATCGCTTAAATTTTTGGCCAGAACAATCGTTTGCGCGCTAAAGCTGTGACAACGCTCAAAGCCATGAGTGCGACGGTCGCTCTGGCGTGAAAAGCACATTCGTCTTGCGCTGGTTCGATTTGCGGCGCCTGGCCCCTTTCGGGAACATCTACAGAACAGCGTAGATGGACATCCGTGACAATTCAGCGCGCCAGAAAAACAAAAAGCCCGCTCTAACGAGCGGGCTTCTTGATGTGTGGCGGACTCAGCAGGATTCGAACCTGCGACCGCTCGGTTCGTAGCCGAGTACTCTATCCAGCTGAGCTATGAGTCCGTGG
>NZ_JAQMYQ010000057.1:0-34060 GCF_028369275.1 Mitsuaria sp. RG | reverse complement strand
CCCACGGCCTGGGTGTGCGGATCTTCGAGCACAGCCCGGTGCTGCGTATCGAACATGGCAGTACGGTGACCCTGCACACCGCCCGGGGCCGGGTGCGCGCCCAGAGCCTGATCCTGGGCTGCAACGCTCATCTCGACGCGCTGGAGCCGCGCCTGAGCGGCAAGGTCCTGCCGGCCGGCAGCTATGTGGTGGCCACCGAACCCTTGCCCGAGGCCCTGGCGCGCACGCTGATCCCGCAGAACATGGCACTGTGCGACCAGAAGGTGGGGCTGGACTACTACCGCCTGACCGCCGACCGCCGCCTGCTGTTCGGCGGCGCCTGCCACTATTCCGGGCGCGACCCGAAGGACATCGGCGCCTACATGCGGCCCAAAGTGCTAAAGGTGTTCCCGCAACTGGCCGAGGTGCGCCTGGACTACCAGTGGGGCGGCATGATCGGCATCACCGCCAACCGTTTCCCCCAGGTCGGCCGCCTCGGCCAGCACCCTAACGTTTACTATGCCCAGGGTTACTCTGGGCATGGACTTAACGTCACCCACTGGACCGCGAAGCTGCTCGCCGAGGCCATCGCCACCGAGCACAGCCAGGGCTTCGATGTGTTCAGCGCGGTGCCGCACCTGACCTTCCCCGGCGGCAAGGCATTGCGCTCGCCGCTGCTGGCGCTGGGCATGCTGTGGTACCGGTTGCGCGAGGCGCTGGGCTGACCGCAGGGGTTGGACATGGCAGGGGTTGTGTAAGGGCGACAAGGCACACGGCGGGAACATGCTGTGTCCGTTAGTTAGAGCACCGCCCACGCGGTGTTCTATCTGATAAAGCTCCTGCCAGCCACATCCCCCAATCGCAGTACTCATTCAATCCATGCCTGATGCCCTCTTGCTGGCCATCCGCCAACCACCTGCTAGCGTTGTTCTGGCCACTTCCCTCATGGACCTCGTCATCATGAAGCACCTGCCTCGCACCACCCTGCTGTGCGCTGCTCTGCTGGCCCTGGTTGCCTGCTCCAGCAACCGTGTCGATCCCAAGGACTATTCCGGTTTCCTCAAGGACTACAGCCGCCTGAAGCCCGCCGAGAGCGTCTCCGGTGCGCCGGTGATGCGCTGGATCGACCCGGATGTGAAGGCCAGCCAGTACACCAAGGTGTTCATCGAACCGAGCCAGTTCTATCCCAAGCCGCAACCGACCAACGTGATCTCGGCGCAGACCCTGCAGGAGATCACCCGCTACTTCAACGAAGCGATGCGCCGCGAACTGGGTAGCGTGCTCACCCTGGTCAAGGAGCCTGGCCCGAACACCATCGTGGTGCGCCCGGCGATCACCGCAGTGTCCACCAGCACCGAGGGCCTCAAACCCTACGAGGTGATTCCCATCGCCCTGGTGGCCGCGGCGGTGAACACGGCCGCCGGCGGCCGCGACCAGGCCGTGGACATCGCCGTGGAGGCTGCATTCCTCGACGGCGGCAACCAGAACGTGCTGGCCCAGGTGGTGCGCAAGGGCAGCGGCAAGGAGCTGGAGAACGACAGCACGCAACTGACCCTGAACGACGTCAAGCCGGTGCTCGATGGCTGGGCCAGCGACATGCGCCGCAGCTTCGTGGCGTTGCAGCAGAAGTCGAAGTGAGTCCGTCCAGCCCGTAGCTCATCGCGGGGCAAGCCCGCTCCCACGAAACGGGAGCCGGCTTGCAGGCCTTATTGACACCACTCGTCGGACATACTGCAAAAAGGCCATCACAGCATTTTTTGCCTGCTTAACTCAAGCGAGCTGCCAGGCAGGCGGCACCGCACTTCAGGGATGGCTGCACAAGCCGGCTGCCAACAGCCGCTCGCACCGGGCACGCCAGTACATCCGCCCGTCTACCTGCCTCTCCCCCTTTTCTCCCCCGTCCGCCTGCGCAAGCGTTGGTTACGGTATTTCATTCATTGAATGCAACGGAGGCAATCATGTCTGTATCGCTGACCGCACCGTCGGAAGGCCTGTTCCCGGTGTCCTACCTCATTGGTACCAATGCCCCGGGCGCCCCGCGCCTGCAGCTGGACCTGCTGGTCTACACCCCAGACCGCAGCGTCAACGGCCACGCGCTGATCACCCAGACCACCAACCCACCGCTGGAGCTGGGCCTGGATGCCTGGGGCAGCTACAGCTACCTCACCGTGCAACCACCAAGCGAAGGCAAGATCCTGCTGACGGTACGTGGCAACCACGGTGGCCCACACGCCAATTCGCCGGAGCAGTTCGAACTGCGCGCACTGCTTGACCTGGACTGGCAGAAAGGCACGGCCAGCTACCGTTACTACAACGGCCAGCGTTGGATCGAGGTGGACAACGTACCCGTCGTGCTTGAGCTCAAACGCATCCAGACACTGCCGAACGTCGACCTGACGACCGAACTGCACAACGCCACCTTGGAGGCCGTGATCGCCACTGGTGACGTCGCGCAACTCAAGCAACTGGCCAGCGGTGCCGTGGGCAAAGCCCTGGACCAGGCCCTCGCCTCGACCAAGAGCCCGGCCGCCAAAGCCGCCAAGAAAGCCTGAGCAGACAAGGAGAATCAGCATGTCCTTCGGACTTTTTCATACCCGCCTGAACGTCAGCAACGGGCTGCTCGGCGCACCTATCCTGACCCTCGACCTGCTGGTCAATACCGTGCAGAAGAAGGTCACCGGCAGGGCCTCCATCATCCAGGCCACGCATCCGGTCCAGGTCTTCCACGCCAGAGTGTGGGGCGGCTACAGCGAGCTGCCGTTCGCGCCCGTAGGTAGCCCGTCAATTGTCCTGCACCTGGATGGCAGCCCAAGCGGTCCGCTCAGCCAGATCGCCCAGACCTTCCACCTGCAGGGCCTGCTCGACCAGGGCTGGAACATCGGCACCGCCAGCTACCGGTACTTCAGCAACGGCCACTGGGTCGACCAGCATGGCCGCGTGCGCAAGGCGCCGGACATCACCCACCAGGATCAACCGCAACCCGCGGAGCGCCTGAAGGCGGTGATCAAGCACCTGGAAAACGCTTGACCTGAACCGTCGCGGGGCCAGCCCGCCCCCACATCAAGGTGTGGGAGCGGACTGGCCCCGCGATCATCGGTCAGGCCATGAAGCTATAGGCGATCGCCGACAGCGTGATCAAGCCGATCAAGACCACGAATACGTTCGACAGCTTGCCCGAGTACTGGCGCAACGCCGGCACCTTCTGTACCGCATACATCGGCATCAGGAACAGCAAGCAGGCGATCACCGGCCCACCCAGACTTTCGATCAGCCCGAGAATGCTCGGGTTGAGGGTCGCCACCGCCCAGCAGGTCACCAGCATGAACAACGCCGTGGCGCGCTCCAGGCGCTTGGCCGGCCAGGTCTTGCCGCGCCCGCGCAGGCTCTTGACGATCATGCCCTGGAAACCCTCGCTGGCACCGATGTAGTGGCCAAGGAACGACTTGGTGATCGCCACCAGCGCGATCAGCGGCGCGACAAAGGCGATCACCGGAGTCTGGAAGTGGTTGGCCAGGTACGACAGGATCGAGATGTTCTGCGCCTTGGCGGCGGCCAGGTCGGCCGGGCTCAGGGCCAGCACGCAGCTGAAGCAGAAGAACATCACCGTCAGCACCATCATCACATGGGCGGTGGCCAGGGTGCGGCCGCTCTTGCGGTCGGCGTCATTGCCATAACGGTGCTTCTGGTCGACGGCGAACGCCGAGATGATCGGCGAGTGGTTGAACGAGAACACCATCACCGGGATCGCCAGCCACAAGGTCAGCAGCAGCTTCGAGGCGCTGATGCCTTCGTTGGCCTGGGCGAAGAACGCGCCGTTCCAGTTGGGAATCAGGCTCAAGGCCAGCAGCAGCAACGAGGCAACGAAGGGATAGACCAGCACGCTCATGGCCTTGACGATGATCTGCTGGCCACAGCGCACCACGATCATCAGCCCGCAGATCAGCAGCAGGGCCAGCAGCGCTCGCGGCGGCGCGCCGATGTGCAGCTGGTGTTCGAAGAAGCTGGTCAGGGTGTTGGTCAAGGCCACGCTGTAGACCAGCAGGATCGGGAAGATGGCGAAGAAGTACAGCAAGGTGATGAGCTTGCCGGCGCCCACGCCGAAGTGCTCTTCCACCACCTCGGTGATGTCCTCGTTGCCACCCTTGCGCCCGGACAGCACGAAGCGGGTCAGCGCCCGATGGGCGAAGAAGGTCATGGGGAACGCCAGCAGCGCCAGGATCAGCAGCGGCCAGAAACCGCCGACCCCGGCGTTGATCGGCAGGAACAGGGTGCCGGCGCCGATCGCCGTGCCATACAGGCCCAGGGCCCAGGTGGTGTCGTGGCGGTTCCAGGTGGTCGAGCCGCTGGCCGAAGCCAGGGCAGCCGAATCCGCACAAACGCTCGTGGTGCTTTGTACATCAGTCATTGGGTATCGCCTTGTAGTTGTTTTTGTCGCAGGTGCAGCGGGTGTTGCAGGTTGATACCGCTCCCCTGTAGGAGCGGCCTTGTGCCGCGAACGGGCTGCAGTGCAGCCCAAGAATTTCAGTGTGGGAGGAGTATCGCCGGGGCCGCTTTGCGGCCCTTTCGCGGCACGAGGCCGCTCCTACAGCGTGGTCCGTACGGAGCCATCAGCACTCGACGAACGCGACAGCCAGGCCGCCGCGGGAGGTTTCCTTGTAGTTGGCGTGCATGTCCGCGCCGGTGTCACGCATGGTGCGGATCACCCGGTCGAGGGAGATGAAGTGCTCGCCGTCACCGCGCAGGGCCATCTGCACGGCGTTGATGGCCTTCACCGCGGCGATCGCGTTGCGCTCGATGCAGGGGATCTGCACCAGGCCACCGACCGGGTCGCAGGTCAGCCCGAGGTTGTGCTCAAGGGCGATCTCGGCAGCGTTTTCCAGCTGTGGCGGCGTGGCGCCCAGCACCTCGGCGAGCCCCGCGGCGGCCATCGAGCAGGCCGAGCCCACCTCGCCCTGGCAGCCCACTTCGGCGCCGGAGATCGAGGCGTTCTTCTTGCACAGGATGCCCACCGCAGCGGCCGCCAGCAGGAACGCCACCACGTCGTCGTCGCAGGCACCGGGGTTGAACTTCATGTAGTAATGCAGCACCGCCGGGATGATCCCGGCCGCGCCGTTGGTGGGCGCGGTGACCATGCGCCCGCCGGCGGCGTTCTCTTCGTTGACCGCCAGGGCAAACAGGTTGACCCATTCCATGGCGCTGAGGGTCGAGCCGATCACGTTGGGCTTGCCGACCTCCTGCAGGCTGCGGTGCAGGCGCGCCGCCCGGCGCTTGACCTTCAGCCCGCCGGGCAGGATGCCTTCGTTGCGCAGGCCGTTGTCGACGCACTCGCCCATCGCCGCCCAGATCTTCAGCAGGCCTTCGCGCACCTCGCTTTCCGGGCGCCAGGCGCACTCGTTGGCCAGCATCAGCTGGCTGACGCTCAGGTTGTGGGCCTTGCACAGGGCCAGCAGTTCGGCGCCGCTGGAGAATTCGTAGGGCAAGGCGACCAGGTTGTCGCTGCCTTGCGGCGCATCGATCTCGCTTTGCTCGACGATAAAGCCGCCACCCACGGAATAGTAGGTCTGGCTGAACTGGCTGCCCTGCCCGTCGAAGCTTTCCAGGGTCATCGCATTGGGGTGATAGGCCAGGCTCTCGTCGAGCAGGCGCATGTCACGGCTGTACTGGAACTCGATCGGCTGGCTGCCATCGAGCATCAGGCACTGCTCCTGCATCAGCTGGTCGATGCGTGGCTCGATGCTGTGCGGATCGATGCGGTCCGGCCACTGGCCCATCAACCCCAGCAGGCAGGCGCGGTCCGTGGCGTGACCGACACCGGTGGCCGACAGCGAGCCATAGAGGCGCACCTCGACCCGCCGCACCTGGGCCAGCAGGCCGCGTTCACGCAGGGCCTGGGCGAAGGTCGCCGCGGCGCGCATGGGGCCGACGGTATGGGAGCTGGACGGGCCGATGCCAATCTTGAAAAGGTCGAAAACACTGATAGCCATGCTAATGCCTGACCGTGACAACCATCTAGGATATGCCACGGCTCTCTGGAAAATTTGAGCGATATTGCCAAGTTGCGCGATACTGCCCCTCTCAGGCCAGCTTGACCAACGAAACTTCCTACATAAGCCTTTAGCAGGACTAAACGATGAAAGGCCCACTCAACGGCCAGGTGTTCGTCTGGCTGCACGTGTTCTCCTGTGCGGCGCGGCACCTGTCGTTCACCCGTTGCGCCGAGGAGCTGCACATCACCCCCGGCGCGGTCAGCCAACAAATGCGCCAGCTCGAGGAACGCCTGGGCTTTCGCCTGTTCCTGCGCCGCGCCCGCGGCGTCGAGCTGTCCGCCGAAGGCCAGCGCCTGGCCCAGACCGTGGCCGAGGCCTACGGCAGCATCGAGGCCGAGCTGCTGCGTCTGGATGCCGGTGAAATCCGTGGCACCTTGCGCTTGCGCTCGATCCCCTCGTTCCTGGCCAAGTGGCTGACACCGCGCCTGCCACGCTTCCAGCAGCGCTACCCGGACATCGAGCTGCGCCTGGTGGCCGAGGACAGCAACCAGGCGCTGCACCCGGAAGACTTCGACCTGGCCATCGACCTCAACGACGGCAGCTACCCGGGCATGCTCTCCACCCCGCTGCTGGACGAGCAGATCTTTCCGGTCTGCTCGCCGGCCCTGCTGCGTGGCCGCCCGCCGCTGCACGGGCCGGCGGACCTGGCCCACTACCCGCTGCTGCACGACATCACCGCCTGGCGCGGCAGCTCGGAGTACGCCGAATGGGAGTTCTACCTCGACGGCATCGGCGCCGGCGGGCTGGACGTGCGCCGCGGGCACACCTTCAACCGCAACCACCTGACCATCGAGGCCGCCATCGCCGGCGTCGGCGTGGCCATCGCCCGGCGCACCCTGCTCAACGACGAGCTGGAGCGCGGCGCGCTGATCGTGCCGTTCGGGGTGCCGATCGCCAACCACAAGCGCTATGTGCTGCTGTATCCGCCGGGCGGACTGAGCCAGCCGGGAGCGCGTGCAGTGCATGACTGGCTGGTTGAAGAGGCCCAGGGTTTCCGCGCCTTGCATCCGCTGAAGCTGCCCGCCAACTGAAGGTATTCGCACCGCACAGCGTCCTCAATCGGCAAACGCCTGCACCAGCTGGTCGATCACTGCCCGCACCCGCGCCGTGTGGCGCAGGTCGCGATGGGTGACCATCCACACCTCGTAGGGCTGGCTGCGCGCGCGCTGCGGCCAGACCCGCAGCAGGCCGTCGCGCTGCCCCAACGCCACGGGGATCTCGCCCAGGCCCAACCCTTCGGCAATGCCCCGGCGCAGCATCATGCTGGCATTGGCCGCCATCACCACCCTGCCCTCGCCCATGGGCACGTCCACCAGGGTCGGTACCCCGCGATCACGCCAGTACGGCTCGTACACCACCAGGTCATGGCCGGCAAAACTGCCCTCCTGCGGCATGCCGCGACGCGCCAGATAGTCCGCCGAGGCGAACAGCCCCATCTGCCAGCTGGCCAGCTTGCGCAGCACCAGGTCGGGGTTGTCCGGGCGCTGGTTGCGGATGGCAATGTCGGTTTCGCGTTGCGACAGGTTGACAATCTCCGAGCTGCCGCTGAGCACGATGCGCACCTCGGGGTGATCGTCGTGCAACCGGCGCAGCGCCGGGATGACGAACTCCAGCGCCAGGGAATCGGTGGTGGCGATGCGCACCTCGCCGGCCTGTTCGTTATCGCTGCCCCGGGTGCGACGGGCCAACTCCAGGGCAGCCTGCTCCATCTTCTGCGCCATTTCCACGGCCACTTCACCGGTGGCGGTGAGCTGGTAGCCGGCGGGCGTACGCAGGAACAGGGTCGCGCCAAGGTCGGCCTCCAGCGCCGCCACCCGCCGGCCCACGGTGGCCTGGTCGACGCGCAGTACCCGGGCGGCGCGGCGCAGGGTCAGTTCTCGGCTCAAGGCCAGCAGCATGCGGGCGTCATCCCAGTTCATTCGCTCACTCCATCATTCGTCGGGTAACGAGAGCCTGTGGGAGCGGGTTTACCCGCGAAAACAGTAGTGGGTTCACCAACGTATTCGCGGGCAAACCCGCTCCCACAGGACAGGTACCGCGACACAAATCTCACCTGAAGAAAATCTGCAAAGGTGCATCGCAAAATCGCCGCGCGACCGCGCAGCGTGGGTTTCATACCCTGTGACGCACCGGGCCAAAGCGGCCTTTCCTCAGAATGACAGAGGTTTTCATGCGTCACATCCCCACTCACATGACCGCCATCGATATTACCCAACCTGGGGGCCCCGAGGTCCTGCAGGCCACCACCCATGCCACGCCTCGACCAGGCCCCCGGGAGGTGCTGATCCAGGTCCATGCCGCCGGCGTCAACGGCCCCGACCTGCTGCAGCGCAAGGGCCTGTACGACCCGCCCGCCGGCGCGCCGGACATTCCGGGGCTGGAGATCGCCGGCAAGGTCGTGGCCACCGGCGAGCAGGTCCGCCACTTTGCCGTGGGCGACGCGGTGATCGCCCTGGTCCAGGGCGGCGGCTACGCCGAGTACGCCGTGGCCGACGAGCGCACCACCGCGCACCTGCCGGACAACCTGTCGATGGTCGAGGGCGCGGCCTTGCCAGAAACGTTCATGACCGTCTGGGTCAACCTGTTCCAGCGTGGCGGCTTCAAGGCCGGTGAAAGCGTGCTGATCCACGGCGGCGCCTCCGGCATCGGCACCACCGCCACGCAGCTGGCCCGTGCCTTGGGCGCGGCGAAGATCCTCACCACGGTCAATGGCGCCGGGCAACAGGCCGCCAGCCTGGAACTGGGCGCCGACGTGGCCATCGACTACACCCGCGAGGACTTCGTCGAACAGGTCATGCTGCACACCGAGGGCAAGGGCGTGGACGTGATCGTCGACATCATCGCCGGTGACTATGTGGCCCGCAATTTCAAGGCCGCGGCCATGGACGGACGCATCGTGCAGATCGGCGTGGTCAAGGGCCCGGCCACCGAGGTCGACCTGTTCCCCCTGCTGACCAAGCGCCTGACCCATATCGGCTCGACGCTGCGCGCGCGCAGTGCCGACGACAAGGCAGCGATTCTCACGGACCTGCTGGCCAAGGCCTGGCCTCATGTGCGCAGCGGTTCGGTCAAGCCATTGGTTCACGCGACCTTCCCGCTGGCGGCGGCCAGCCAGGCCCATGCCCTGATGGAGTCTGGCCGGCATATCGGCAAGGTGGTGTTGACGGTTGCGCACAACGGCTGAGTCAGTCGAGCGCGCCGCTGCCCAGGGCGATCCTGATCGCCTGGGCGGTGGTGCTCACCCCCAGGCGCCGGCGGGCGGCGCGAAGATGGTTTTCCACGGTGCGCACCGACAGGCCCAGGGTGGCGGCGATATCCGCCTGGCGCTGCCCGGCGGCGGTCCAGGCCAGCACCTGGCGCTCACGCGCCGACAGCTGACCCTCGCCGGGCGGTGCCTCCAGCAGCCGCCGTGCACCGAGGAACGCGGCGTTGGCCAGCAGGCTCAGGGCCAGGCGCGCCGGCGCCGAAGCGTCGATGCGCACACCGCCCAGGCTCATCGCTCCCTCCAGGCCCGCCGGGCCGAACACCGGCACTTGCAGGCCATGGATACCCGGCCCGCCAGGCACCCGAACCACACGGTAGCGTTCGCCTTCGTCGCTCGGCTGCTTGCTCCAGAAGAAAGGCTCACGCGCCGCCAGCAGGTGCCGCGTCACCGGGCAATGGCGCACGTAGGTCCGGGCATCGACCACCTGGCCATCACCGAACCAGTCCCCTTCCACCCAGTGGATGCGCTCGACCACTTCATCCCGCGCAGCGCTGGCGCTGAACAACACAAAGCGGTCATAGCCCAGCGGCCGGGCGACGTTGCGCACGGCCGTCTGGATCGTCGTCAGGGCGGTAGCCTGCTCGATCTGCCGGACCGCCTGTACCACCTCGTCGAACGGCATGCCGCTCACCCGCCGTTGGCCGCCTTGAGCAACGCCGCGGCAGCCAGCTTGCCCAAGGCGTTGCCGGCCAGCGGGCTGTCGCCGGTGAGCAACCGACGGTCCTGGTGGACGGCGCCGGAGATACCCTCGTTGACGATCTCGACGCCCTGCGCCTGCAGACGCTCGCCGAACTTCCAGGTCAGGTGACCGGGCATGTAGCCGATGTCCGGGGTCTTGGCATCCAGCTCATCGGGGAAGGCGCAGATCTTGTAGCCATCGAACAGTTTGCCGCCAGCCAGCAGCGCCGCCGGACCGTGGCACAGGGTGATAACGAACTTGTCGTGATCCGCCGCCCATTTCAACACCTGGGCGACTTCTTTGCTTTCCGGCAGGCCGATCAAAGCGCCGTGACCGCCGGGAATGAATACGCCAATGTAATCGGAGTCGTCACCCAGGGCACTGTCGATCACCTCGGCGAGCCTGCGCGGCTGCTTGAAGGCTGGCTTGTAGCGCTCGAACAGGCCGAGCACCTGCTGGTCCTCGCGCGGCATGGCCCAGTATTCGAACTTGACCGGGTTGCCCGACAAGGTCGCGACATCGAAGGCGAAGCCGGCCTTGTCCAGGTGGTACATGGGCAGCAGGGTTTCCACCGGATGGTTGCCGGTGGAAAACAGCGTGCCGTTGTCGGTGAGCAGGTAGCGCTCGTCGGCGCCGATCAAGAGGATTTTCCAGCGTCCGCCCTTGTAGGCGTCGGGGTAGTCGGCGCCGCTGAGGTCAGACTTGGTCGAGGTGAACTGGCTGAGGGAGTACGGCGAGGGGAAGAAGGCGTTGTCCTCGGCCGGATCGGGGGTCGGGCGTTTGTCGTCGTTGCTGTTGGTCACGGCTGTGCTCCTGTGCCTGGGGGTTGACCGGATCCATGCTAGGAGGCCACCGGATGAGCGGCAATGAGGGTTTTCCCTC
The DNA here is from genome assembly GCF_028369275.1 of Mitsuaria sp. RG. NCBI lineage: Bacteria > Pseudomonadati > Pseudomonadota > Betaproteobacteria > Burkholderiales > Sphaerotilaceae > Roseateles > Mitsuaria sp. RG. The sequence goes on along the minus strand of NZ_JAQMYQ010000057.1, from coordinate 23,208 downwards.
AATGGCTGTCCGTGGCATCGGTACAAAGTCCCGGTGTAGGAGCGGCCTTGTGCCGCGAAAGGGCTGCGGCAGCAGCCCCAGCGATATTGATGGTGACTCGGAGCCTGGGGCCGCTTCGCGCCCCTTTCGCGGCACAAGGCCGCTCCTACACCGGGACCGCAAAATGGCTCAGGGCAGTCTAGTCGAGCGCAGCGGGTGTATCGACGTCGCGCAATACACCTGCGTCGTCTACCTCGACCACCTGCAACTGTTGCCGATGCCGTTGCAGCACCGAACGCGCGCCCTCATCGCCGGCCATCAGTGCGAGTTCAGGCCAGTAGTTGCGCCCAAACAGCACCGGATGCCCATTCTGCCCCAGATGACGCGGCACCACGATGACCGCAGGGCCAGCGCTTGCGATCAACCGCCGGAAGGTTGCGGGCAGAATCCACGGCATGTCCCCCAACAGGATGGCGACCGCCTGCGCCTCGCTGTCGCCCAGCGAAGCGGCGCCCGCCGCCAGGCTATGGCCCATGCCCAGTCCGGCCTCGAGGCTATGGACAATTCGGCAGCCCGCCGGCAACCCCAGATCCTCGCCCCGTTCGCCAGCGCGCAGCACCACGCGCACCTCGTCGAACGCCGCCAGGGCGCGCTCGACGCTATGCTGCAACAGGCTGCGACCATCGCCCAGCGCGGCCCGGCGCTTGTCCGCGCCGAAGCGCGAACCCTGGCCGGCCGCCAATACCAACGCGACGACGCTCACAAAGCCTCGCGGGCGATGCCGCTGCGGGTACGGAGGATATCGGCGAGCACCGCCAGGGCGATCTCCGCCGGCGTCTTGCTGCCCAGGTTGAGGCCGATGGGGGCATGGATGCGCGCCATCTCGGCATCGTCGAGCCCGCCGATACGGCGCAGGCGTTCACGGCGCTTTTCCGAGGTGGCGCGCGAGCCCATCACGCCGATGTAGAAGGCTTCGGTATGTACCGCTTCGAGCATGGCCAGGTCGTCGATCTTCGGGTCGTGGGTGAGCGCCACCACCGCCGTGTCGCGGTGGCAGCCACCGTTGGCGATGAACAGCGAGGGCAGTTCCCGACGGATTTCTATCCCGTCGAGCACCACGTTGTCCATCACCTCGTCGCGAGGGTCGCACAGCACCACCTCGAAGCCCAGGCCCTTGCCGAACTCGGCGCAGAAGTGCGCGACGCTCGAGTAGCCGGCCAGCAACAGGCGTTGGGCGGCGCCGACGCGCAAGCGCACGAACTCGCCGCCCTGCTCCACCCGTGGCCCCTGGCTGTGGTCATCCAATACGCGACGTTCGCCCGTGCGCAGGTCGACCTCGCGCAGCAGCCGGCGACGGCCCAGCAAGGCCGCCTCCAGCTCACCCAGGTGTGCCTGGGTCGCGCAGTCGCCCGGCAGGTTCTCCACCAGCACATCGAGGATGCCACCGCAGGGCAGGCGGATGTTGCCGCGGGTGTCGCTGCCGTCGCCATAGCGCACCACGGCGACGGCAGCGGCGAACTCGTCGGCGGCGACGCGTTCGAGGAAGTCCTCCTCGACGCAGCCGCCGGACAGCGAGCCGACCCAGTGCCCCTGGTCGTTGACCGCCAACAGCGAGCCCGGCGCGCGCGGCGCCGAGCCGTAGGTGCAGAGCACCGTGCACAGCCACACGCGCAAGCCGTCACGCGACCACTGCGCCGCCTGGCGCACCACCTGCAGGTCGAGATGCTGCACGGGTCAGTCCGCCTTCAGCTGGGCCAGCTGCTGGGTGGTCAGGTCGCCCGGCAGGCCGCCCCAGGCTTCGCGCAGGTAGTTGACCATATCGGTCAGCTGCCGGTCGTCGAGCTTGTCGGCGAAGCCCGGCATCGGCTGCATGCGCTCAAAACCGGTGAACTGCTGCTCGCGGATGCCGTCGACGATGGCCTTGACCAGGTTGCGCGAGTCGGCCTGGCGCAGCACGGTGTTACCGCGCATGGCCACGGCGATGTGCGGCTTGCCCTCGCCCTCGACACCGTGGCAGCCGGCGCAGACGTTGAGGTACTGCTGGCGGCCGCGCTTGGCGCTCTCGCCCATGGTTTCGTGGGCGACCGCCTGCACCACCTTGGCCGCCGGCGGCTGGTCGCCGAGCAGGTAGGTGGCCATGGCCGCCAGGTCGCTGTCCTGCAGATGCTGGGTGCTGTGGTGCACCACCGGGTACATCTCGTTGAACATGCTGCCCTGGGCGCTGACCCCGTGCTTGAGGAAGGTCGCCAGGTCCGCCTGGTTCCAGCCGCGGTCGGCCAGGTCCTGGGCCAGCAGGCTTGGTGCCAGGTAGCCCAGCAGCAAGCCGCCGGTCAGGCGCTTGTCCTGCTGCAGCGCGCCAATCGGATTGCGCGGGGTGTGGCATTCGCCGCAGTGGCCGAGCACCTCGACCATGTACTGGCCGCGCTTCCACGCCTCGCTATTGCCCTTGCCCTCCTCCAACTGCACGCTCTTGCCATACAGCAGGTTCCAGCCGATCAGGCCGGTGCGTACGTTGAACGGGAAACTCAGGCTGGTTTCCGGGGCCGGACGGTTGATCGGCGCCACGCTCATCAGGTAGGCATGGATGGCGTCGGAGTCCTCGCGCTTGACCAGGTGGTACGAGGTGTACGGCATGGCCGGGTAAAGGTTAGCGCCGTCCTTGCGCTTGCCCTCGGTGAGGGCGGCGAAGAACTCGTCGCTGCTGTAGTTGCCGATACCGTACTGCTTGTCCGGGGTGATGTTGGTGCCGTAGATGGTGCCGAACGGCGAATGGATCGGCAGGCCGCCTGCATACGGGGCGCCGCCTTCGGCGGTGTGGCAGGCCATGCAGTCGGCGGCGCGGGCGAGGTATTCGCCGCGCTTGATCAAGGCCTCGTCCGCCGCCTGGGCGTTGAAGGTGACCAGTGCGCCGATGGCCAGGGCCAGGCTGCTCAGAACGCGCGTCATGCTCAACCCTCCTTGACCAGGCCGAGGTCACCCAGCACTTCGCGGGTCGCCTCGTAGTAACGCACGTAGCCGGTGCAGCGGCACACATGGTGGCCGAGGCTGGCCTCGATGGCGCCCTCCAGCTCACTCTGCTTCAGCGGCTTGCGCTGGGCCTTTTCCACCAGCACCGTGGCGGCGTTGACGAAGCCCGGCGCGCAGTAGCTGCACTGGAAGGCGAAGCGGTCGACGAACTTCTGCTGGATCGGGTTCAGCTCGCCGGGGTTGCCGGCTTCGTCGAGCTTGGCGTGGCCTTCGATGGTGCGGACTTTCTTGCCCTCGAAGTAATGCGCGCCGGTGATGCAGGTGCGCACTTCCTCGCTGGTGCCGTCGGGATTGTCGACGATCACCACGCAGGCATGGCAGATGCCCTGGCCGCAGCCAAGACGCGAGCCGGTGAGGTTCTGGTATTCGTGCAGGAAGTCGATCATCGCCAGGTCATCGGGGACCACTTCGGTGACGACAGGTTGACCGTTGAGGGTCAGTTGCAGCTTGCGGTCAGCCATTGAGGGCCTCCTTGACTCGGGCGGGGGTGATGGGCAGGTCGCGCACGCGCTTGCCGATGGCATGGGCCACGGCGTTGCCGATGGCGCCGACCACCGGGATCATCACCACTTCGGCGATGCCCTTGGACGGGTCGGTCGGCGACAGCGGCGGCAGGATCTCCGAAGTCTGCTTCCACACCGCCACATGTTTGGCCATCGGCAGGCGGTAACGGTTGAAGTTCCAGTCGCCCTCGCCCGGGCCACCCTCGTACAGCGGCATTTCTTCCAGCAGCGCATGGCCGATGCCCATGGCGATACCGCCCTCGAGCTGGCCCTTGACCAGCTCCGGCACCAGCACCCGGCCGCACTCGACCCAGCTGTGGTGGTTGAGCACCGTCACCTCGCCGCTGCCCTTGTTGACCTTGACCTCGACGATGGTCGCCACCGGGCTGTAGTAGGTGACCATGGCGTTGTTCAGCTGGGTGGCCGGGTACTCGGCGTTCTGCCGGTCAAGCAGGTGGAAGCCGGCGCTGTTCATCTGCGCCTTCTTCGCGTTCACCGCGCCGTCGCCGTACTTTACCGCCACGGCATCGAGCGGCAGGCGCTCGCGCACGCCGTCGATGACGTAGTCGGCCTCGGCCCAGCTCCAGCGGTTGAAACCGTGCACGCTGACACCGGTGACCAGGCCCATCTCATGGGCTTTCTTGGCCAGCGTGGCGAACGGGATCGGCGCCAGGCCGTTGCCGGTCAGCTCACCGTTGACCCACACCGCGTTCTCGCGGCGCACCACCAGCGGGTTGGCCTGACCGCCATACGGGCCCTGGCTCCACAGGGCCATGGCCGCCGGCCACAGGCCGTGGTTGAACAGCACGCGGGCCGCTTCGCGGGTGGCGTGGCTGAAGTAGAACGCCGAGTTGGTCGCCGACGACGGCGAAGCCAGCTTGCCGACCCAGCGCGGGTTGCGCAGCGCGGCGTCCTGCTCGGCCTGGCTGATCAGGTAGGGGTTGCCGCTGGTGGTCAGCGCCAGCTCCGGCCATTCGGTCTGGGCGGTCATGACCTCGTCGGCGACACGGCCGAGGAAGTCGCTGACCACCAGGGCCTGGGAGGTGGACATACCGGTGCCCAGTTCGGTGCCGATATGGCGCAGGCTGATACGGCCGTCAGCGGTGAACTCGACTGCCGCCATCGGCGCCTCGGAGCCGGTGCCGAAGTCTTTCTGGGTGATGGCAAAGCCCACGCCGTACCAGTTGTCGTGGTCCTTGGCGTCTTCGGCCTGCTTGCGCGCCTGGCGGTTCTTCCACCAGTCGTGCGCGGCGGCCTTGTCGAGGATCTCGTGCAGGCGCAGGGCACCGGCGGGCACCGCGCCCTGGGTGTTCTTCATGCCCGACTTGAGCGCGTTCTTGCGGCGCAGCTCGATGGCGTCAACGCCCAGGCGGTCGGCGATCTCGTCGACCATCATCTCGGTGGCGGCCATGCTCTGCAGGGTGCCGTAGCCGCGCATGGAGCCTGCCTCGACGCCACGGGAATGGTAGGCGGTCACCGACAGGTCGTTCTGCGGCATATAGTAGATCGACTGCGCCGCGGTGGCGCCCACGGCGGCCACCGACGGGCTGTAGTTGATGCGCCCGCCGCCGTCGACGCTCATGTCGGCGCGGAAAATCTTGAAGCTCATGTCCTTCTTGTCGACGGCCAGCTGGTAGCGGATGTCGAACGGGTGGCGCTTGATGCCACTCTGGAACTGCTCATAGCGGTCGTTGGCCAGGCGGATCGGCACGCCCGCGCCGTACAGGGCGGCGACGGCGGCGTAGAACACGAAGATGTTGTTGTCCTTGGAGCCGTAGCCGACGGTGTAGCCCGGGTGCATGTTCAGGTGCTTCAGGCCGAAGCGCGACGGCTTGATCATGTGCACGCATTCCTGCGCCACTTCGAACGGGCACTGGGTGGCCACGACGAAATGCAGGGTGCCGGTGGCCGGGTCGAACCAGCCGTTGCCGTTGTCCGGCTCGAGGGCCGCGGGCTCGATCGACGGGGTCTTGTAGCGTTCGTCGAACAGCAACCAGTCTTCCGGCGGCTGCTTGAGCTGCTCGTCGATGCGCTGGGCGTAGAACATCCCCTGCTCGGTGAGGGTGCCGTGCTGCTTGGGCTCGGCGGTCCATACCGGCTTGCGCGCCAGGATGGTGGGGAACAGCATGGTGTTCTTCAGGCTCGAGTATTCGTCCTCGTCGAACGGCGTCTTGCCGCCCACGCGCACGAAACGGAAGCTGCCGTAGGGGTCGCGCTGGTACAGCGGCGCCTGGGCGCCATAGCGGATTGCCTGGTCGTTGAACTGCAGCTTGAGCTTGGCCTTGCGGAAACGCTCGAAGTCGTTCCAGATCAGGATCGCCACCGGGTGGCCGATGAACATCGGCACCTGGCCCGGCGGCAGCAGCGGGTCCGGCGAATGGGCTTCGGGCCAGGCGATGCCGTCCTTCTTCAGGTCGTCGGCGGTGACGATACGGTCCGGCTGCAGCTCGGCGCCCAGCAGCGACAGGTCATGGCCTGCGTAGATGCGGTCGGCCTTGGTGGCCTTGAGCAGCATGGCGTGGCCCTGCTGCTGCGGCCAGCCGGGCATGTCCTTGGCGCGGATGTCGCGGGCGAACACCTTGTTGCCACAGACCTTGGACAGCGCGTCGTTACGAAAACGCGCCTTGCCGTCGTGGTTCATCCACTTCTGCGGCGAGGTGGTGACCTTGTTTTCCATCAGGGCGGCGAAGGCCTGGCTGCCGAGCGGCGCCAGGGTCACGCCGACACCGGCGATCAGCCCGCCTTGCAGGAACGAACGCCGGGAAATATCACGGTTGGACATGGTTGATCCTCTGGGTAGCTCTTGGGCTGCCCATGCTTTTTCTGGTGCTTGAGAAACTGGGAGGGCGCGCACGATCACAAAAACTGACTGCGAAGTCAAGTTGACGATCGTAGGGTACCTCTGCAAGTCAAGCAGACAACTTGTCGCGGGGTGGGGCCTTCGATTGGATAGGGCCCATGGCGAGGGCAAGCGAGGCATCGCTACTGCTTGGCACGGGCGTTGCCCGTGATCGCGGGACAAGCCCGCTCCTACAGGTGGGGGGGCGAAATCGGGGGCAAAAAAAAGACGCCTCATTGGAGGCGTCAAGACATTCACCTGTAACCAAAGGAGCACGTGGGCTTCTCAAGGTGAATTCGGGAAATGCTCAGAGGATCGACAGGGGGTACTCGACGATCACCCGCACCTCGTCCAGGTCCGATTCAAAGGCCGTGGCCCGGGTGGTGGCCTGGCGCACGCGCAGCGACAGGTCCTTGGCCGCGCCGGTCTGCACCACGTACTTGACCTCGATGTCGCGCTCCCAGCGCTTCTGGTCGGTGAGCGGGTCGCCGTTGTCATCGCGGCGCATGTAGTAGGCGTTGGCGTGGCTGTAGTCGGCGTCGCTGCCACGGCCATAGCGGGTCATGAACGACAGCCCCGGCACCCCGTAGGCGGCCATGTTCAGGTCGTAGCGCAGCATCCACGAACGCTCCTTCGGCGAGTTGAAGTCGCTGTACTGGATGGAGTTGTCGAGGAAGATCGAGTCGGACTGGCGCAGGTAGTCGAAATCGTCGTCGCCGTTGTTGCGCTGGTGGGTCAGCGCGACGGTGTGGGCGCCGTAGCGCACGCCGAGCTTGGCGCTCCAGATGTCGTTGTCGAACTGTCCCAGGCGCTGACGCCCTTCATCCTTGGCATTGTAGAAATTGAACCCGCCGATCAGCGCCAGGTCATCGGACAACGGCCAGGTCACGCTGGTGCCGGCGTAGTACTGGTTCCACACGTCCTTCAGGCGGCTGCCGAACAGGCTCACGCTGACGTTTTCGTTGATCGCGTAGTCGCCGCCGCCGTAGGCGATCCATGGCGAGTCCACCGGGCCGCCGTAGAAGGTCACGAAGTTCTCGCGCAGGTCGCTGGACACCGGCTGGCTCATGGCGTGCAGGCGCCCGGCCTGCAGCGTCAAGCCTTGCAGGCTGGTGTTCTCCAGGGTCACCCCGCGAAAGCTTTCCGGCAGCAGCCGCGAGTCGCCGGCAGCGACCACCGGGTTGACCGGGAACACATCGCCCACCCGCAGCACGGTGTCGAACAGGCGCACCTTGGCCGCGCCGCCGACCTTGCTGTATTCGTCGCGGGCCTGGCCATCACGGTCCACCGGCAGCACGTCGAACGAACTGCGCCCGCCGTTGCGCCCGCCACCGGTGTCGAGCTTGAGCCCGAGCATGGCGAAGGCATCCACGCCGACGCCCACCGTGCCCTGGGTGAAACCGGATTCGAAGCGGGTGATGATGGCGTGGGCCCAGGCTTCGGAGTAGCCGTTGTCGCTGGCCTTGCCGGGGTTGTAGGTGGGCGCGCGACCGTCGCGATGGTCACGGTTGAAATAGTAATTGCGGTTGAGCACGCTCAGGCGGCTGCCCTCGATGAACCCTTCCTGCTGCTCTTGCGCGGCCCAGGCTGCCGGGCCGAAGCCGGCCAGCGCCACCAGGGCGGCCAGGGAAAGTGTTGGATTGCTTGTCATCCGTTGCTCCTTCGATTGCGGCTGTTCTTGTTGTCGGGCCTTGGCGCTGGAGCGTCCCTGGTCTGGCCAGATGCGTGCGCACCCAGCCCCGTTGGCCGAGCCTGATGCTCGCCGCTGGCGGATAACGGGAAGGTGATGGGGGGATTACAATCGTGTCATTCGCGGCCGTGGGATCGGCATCCCCGGCCACCTTTCATATCTGTAACTCGGGCGTCATGCCGCTGTCGGCTGCCCGTCGCTAGCGTGGACTGCGAAACGAACCTTTCGGAGACACGCACCATGCTACGACCGACCCTGATCGCCGCCCTGCTGGCGCTTTCCCTTTCGGCCCAGGCCACGGGCTTTTCCAGGCTGGACAACGAGCAGCTGCTTGAAGACCACCAGCAGGCCGTGGCGGCCTACGCGGCGCAACGCGCCAAGCCGATGCCGGAGATCGTCGACTATCGCTATGGCATGAAGCTCGACGTCGCCCGCCTCGTGCGCCAGTCGGGCGACCCGCGCACCTGCGAGGTGGTGCCCCGGCTGATGACCTTCGAGGACAGCCAGGGCACCCTGCGCACCGTGCGCTATTCGGTGCAGTCGCAATGCATCAACAACAAGTAGCTCAGCCGCGCAGCCCGTCCACCAGCTGCAGGCTGTTGCGCCCGCCGCGCTTGGAGGCGTACAGCAGCACGTCGCCCTGCTCGATCAGGGCCGCCAGGCTGGCCGGTGGCCGGTCGAACAGGTTGGCGCCGATGCTCAGGGTCACCGCTTCGGGGGTGCGGAACAATTGCTCGGCCGTGGCCTGGAACTGCCGGCGCAAGGTATCGGCCAGCTGTTCAATGGCCTGGCGCGACGCATCACCCAGCAGGATGACGAACTCGTCACCACCGAGGCGCGCGGCGATCGCCCGCTCCGGCAGCAACGCCCGGATCATTTCGCTCAAGGCCACCAGCAGGCGGTCGCCGGCGGCATGCCCGTGCAGGTCGTTGACCAGCTTGAAGTGGTCGATGTCGATCAGCAACAGAGCACCCGGACGTTGCGGCGAGACCTCCTTCAGCAAGTTCGCCGCCCGCACCTCCAGGGCGCGACGGTTGTACAGCGCGGTCAGCGGATCGCGCGCGGCCAGGCGCTCGATGCGCTCCTCGCGGCGGTAGCGCACAGTGCCGGTCATCGACAGGGCGATCAGCATGATCGCCATGGCACCCTCCACCAGCGACGCCTGGATGATCTGCCCGCGGAACGCCGTGAGGTCGATCAGCGTCCCCGGCAGCAGCGCCGGCAAGGTCTTGGCCAGGTAGAACAGGCCATGCAGCAGCAGGATGTAGCGCAGCTGGACCGCCCCCACGCTGAGGGACTTGCCGTGCGGGCGCAGCAATGCACTGGCGTACAGGGTGAAGCTGGCGACCAGCAGCGAGTTGACCACCAGGAAAGTCTTCGACCACAGCGGCCATTGCGGCAGCAGCAACAGGCCGAGCCAGAGCAGCGGCGCCAGGTAGCAGGCCCGTGACAGGCGCGCCTCGGTGAAGCGCGAAACCCCCAGTAAAAACAGCCAGTGGGCGGCGACCAGCATGCCATTGGCGAACCAGATGCCGATGAACAGATAACCACTGCCGCGCAGCAGGGCAAGCGAGGAGCCGACGCTGATGGTGGCGAAGCTGGCGCTCCAGCACAGCAAGGAAGACTCGCGCACACTGATCCATTCCACGGCCAGGTACAAGGCGGCGACCGCGGCCAGGGCAATGGAGAGGGTCAGCAGGGTGGAAGCGTCGAACGCCATGGGTGGGAGTGGCCTGTGATTTACCGTTCAGAGCGCTGATTGTATGTGCTCGACAGCGTTTGCACAGGTACATTTGATATCCAAATGATGGCATTTCGACGCGCAACACATCCGTCCGCGCTATTGCCCGGAAAGGAAGCTCACCAGCTGCCGCCCATGGGAGCTCAGCGCCTCCCAGCCACGAAAGCAGATGCGCAGTTCCAGGGTCGCCCAGCGCTCCTCCAGCGCCACCCGGCGCACCGCCAGTTCCTGTTCGGCGCGTACCGCGGCGGTCTCGGGCAGCATGGCGATGCCGGCGTGCTGGGCCACCAGCTGGGCGATGGCTTCGAAGCTGGGGGCGCGTACCCGCACCTTCAGCGGCATGGCCAGGTTCATCGCCAGCTCCTCGACGAAACGCTGCATGGCGCGCTCGGCCGGCAGACAGACGAAGGGAAAACCCAGGGCGTCCGCCAGGCGCAGCTGGCCACGCCCGGCCAACGGGTGATCGAGCGGCACCAGCAGCACCAGCCGCTCGGTGCGAAACGGCAGCGACACCAGGCCATCATTGACCAGGTTGCCGTCGTACACGCCGATCTCGCACTCACCGGCCAGCACCACCCGCAGCACATCGATGCTCTTGTGCTCGACCAGTTGCAGGTCCACCTCCGGGTAGTCGGCCAGGAACGGCCCGAGCACCGCCGGCAGCAAGGTGCTGTTGGTCACCGTGGAGGCCGCCAGGTGCAGGGTAATGCGCCGCTGGCCGGCCAGCTCGCCGAGGGTGTCATGCAGCTTCTGCGCCTCGCCCAGCACGCCGCGCGCCGACTCCAGCACCAGGCGCCCGGCGGGGGTCAGCTGCATGCCGTCGGCCTTGCGCAGGAACAGGGTCAGGCCACAGCGCGCCTCGAACAGGCGCAGCCGGGTGCTGGCGGCCGACACCGCCACCGGAAAGGTCGCCGCCGCCTTGCTCAGGCTACCGGTCGCGGCAATGGCCGCGAGCAGGCGCAGGTCCACGAGATCGAAGTGCATCGAGGCTTCTCCAAATCAGAACGCCATGTTCGAGAAAAAGCGATTCTAGCCTGCCTGCGTTCTGCGCAGAATAAGCCACGCCCCTTTGCCGTCACGGACCTATCATGACCCGCCTGCCCGCCCCGCTCCACCGCGCCCTCGCCAACGGCAGCCTGTATGCCGTGCTCGCGGCCCTGGGTTTCAGCTTCAAGGCCATCTTCGTCAAGCTCGCCTATGCCGCCGGCCCCGTGGACGCCATCAGCCTGCTGGCGCTGCGCATGGCCTTGTCGCTGCCGCTGTTCGCCTGGCTGGTGTGGGCCAGCCGCGGCCAGGGCGGAGCGCCGCTGAGCGCCGGCGATGGCCTGCGGGTCGCCCTGCTCGGCCTGTTCGGCTACTACCTGGCCAGCCTGTTCGACTTCTATGGATTGCAATTCATCAGCGCCGGCCTCGAGCGCTTGATCCTGTTCACCTACCCGACCCTGGTGCTGGTGATCCAGGCCGTCGTCCAACGCGAACGCCCCACCTTGCGCACGCTGGCGGCCATGGGCCTGTGCTACCTGGGGCTGGGCATCGCCTTCGTGCATGACATCGGCAGCGCGGGCGGCGGCAACCAGGTGCTGGTCGGCTCGTTGTGGGTATTCGCCAGCGCGGTGACCTATGCCCTGTACTACTCCGGTACCGGGATGATGCTCAAGCGCATGAACTCGATGCGCCTGGCCGGCCTGTGCGGCAGCGCCTCGTCGCTGATGGTGCTGGCCCACTACCTGCTGGTGGCGGATGTCGCGCCGTTGCTGCAGCTGCCGAGCGCGGTGTGGCTCAACGCGGCGCTGATGGCGTTGTTCTCCACGGTGCTGCCGATCTACTGGGTGGCCCTGGCGATCCAGCGCATGGGCCCCACGCACACGGCGGCGGTGGGCAACCTGGGGCCGGTGCTGACCATGCTGGCGTCTTGGCTGATCCTCAGCGAGGCGGTCTCGCTGTACCAGGTGGCCGGGCTGGTGCTGGTGTTGTTCGGGGTGTCGCGGCTGAAACCTGCGAAAAAGCCCGCGCCCCAGCCCGCAGCCCCTGCACGGACCGTGTAGGAGCGGCCTTGTGCCGCGAAAGGGCTGCATGGCAGCCCCGGCGATTGATGCATCAACGCTGAAACCCCGGGGCCGCTTCGCGCCCCTTTCGCGGCACAAGGCCGCTCCTACACAGAGCATGTCGCGCTTGTGACTATTGGCGAATCCATGGCATAGAAAGCAGTCCACCTGCATAGCGCCATACTGGAGATTCCCCATGAGCAAGCCCTACGTTCCGCCCAAGGTCTGGACCTTCGAGGCGCCCTCCGGCGGCCAGTTCGCCAGCATCAACCGTCCGGTGGCCGGGCCCACCCACGACAAGCCGCTGCCCACCGGCAAGCACCCGCTGCAGCTGTACTCCCTGGCCACGCCCAATGGCGTCAAGGTCACCATCCTCCTGGAAGAACTGCTGGCCCTCGGCCACGGCGGCGCCGAATACGACGCCTGGCTGATCCGCATCGGCGAGGGCGACCAGTTCGCCAGCGGCTTCGTGCAGGTCAATCCCAACTCGAAGATCCCCGCCCTGCTCGACCGCGGCGTCGAACCGCCGGTGCGGGTGTTCGAGTCCGGTTCGATCCTGCTGTACCTCGCGGAAAAGTTCGGCGCCTTCCTGCCCAAGGACATCGCCACGCGCACCGAAACCCTCAACTGGCTGTTCTGGCAGATGGGCTCGGCGCCTTACCTGGGCGGAGGTTTCGGCCACTTCTACGTCTACGCGCCGGAAAAGTTCGAGTACGCCATCAACCGCTTCACCATGGAAGCCAAGCGCCAGCTCGACGTCCTCGACCGCCGCCTGGGCGAAAGTGCCTACCTGGGCGGCCCCGAGTACAGCATCGCCGACATCGCCGTGTGGCCCTGGTATGGCCAGCTGGTGCGTGGCAACCTGTACGGCGCGGCGGAGTTCCTCGCGGTGCACGAATACCCGAACGTACAGCGCTGGGCCGAAACCATCGCCCAGCGCCCGGCCGTACAACGCGGCACCCGGGTCAATCGGACCTGGGGCGAGGAAGCCAGCCAGGTGGCGGAACGCCATTCGGCGGCGGACCTTGCCTGATATCGAACGGGGTCGATTGCCGGCCCTGCTCCCAGGGCGATATCAATTTAATGGCATCGCATCCTAAAGTTCCCTGCGACGCGGCCGTCATCCTGCTCAGATTTCACACCTGTGCAAGGAAGTCCCACGTTGAACACACTGCTGCGAGCCGCCACCCTGGCGGCTCTGCTGTCCATGACCGGTTGCATTTCCTATAACGTTACCGGCCCCGTCGGCACCCCGCCACACCCTGCCTCGGTCACCAGCCCACGCACCGCGCAGATTGCCGACGTGGTGGTGTCCGCCCCCGGCATCGACGAAGCCACGCGCACCACCATCAGCCGCTCGCTGACCAGCCAGCTTGGCCAGTACGTGGAAAAAGGCGGCTACTTCAAGGCCATCAGCGAGTACCCCACTCGCCTCGACGAGCAGGACGTGCTGCTGAAGTTCGACATGACCTCCCTCAAGGGCCGTCGCGCCCCGCACCCGGGCTACTTCCCCGGCGCCCTGCTGACGCTGACGCTGTGGATCTGGGTCAATGGCCCGATCTATGTCGACAGTTTCGATGTCGCCGGCGACCTGGTCATCGTCGACCGCAACGGCAGCGAGCTGGCCAGGGCCAAGGACCAGGTCAAGCTCGAGCGCAATGTCGGCCTGTATGGCCGCGAATACTGGGCACCGACCATGGGCTCGAAACAGCTCAACCAGCTGGTGACCGAACTGATGGACACCGCCACCGTGCAACTGGCCAAACGTTGAAAGAAGGGATCACCCCATGAACGGCTTCAAACACCTGCTGCTGCTCGGCGCACTGCTGCTCGGCGGCTGCGTCTCCTACTCCACCGGCGACCTGCCCCCGGTCGGCACCTGGCCGCCCAAGGCCAGCGTCGAGGCGGTCAAGCCAAGTGCCTACCTGCGCAGCACGTCGCTCTTCAAGGCCAACAACAACCCGGCCACCGCCGCCGCCGGCGCCCAGGCGCAGATGTGGGAAAAGACCCTCACCGAGACTTACCAGGAGTCCGGACGCTTCACCCAGGTGACCACGCAGAAAGGCACGGCCGACCTGTACGCCGAATCGACCCTGACCAACCATGAGCAGTTCGTCGTGGCCTCGGCGTTCATCACCGGCTTCACCTTCTTCATCGTGCCGTCGACCGCCAAGAACACCTTCACCCTGGAGACCGTGTTCAAGGACAAGGACGGCAAGGAAATCGGCCGTGTCAGCAAGAGCGAGTCGGTGCGCACCTGGATGCAGCTGGTATTGATCGTCGGCCTGCCGTTCCAGGCCGATACCCGCGACGTGGTCCGCGAACTGGCCCGCAGCACCCTGGACGAGGCGGTACAGCGCAAGTTGCTGTAATCAGCAAAGCCCATCGATAACGGGGGAGCGGCGGTTCGCCGCTCCCCGGTTATTCAGCCCTGCCCCGCAAGCGCCTGAATGCCGCGCTGCAACGAAGCATTTCGCCACTGCATGCCTGCGCCCATCGGGACCTTCTTGCTACACTCGCGCCATGATTTTTCCACCTGCACAACTGTGGTGACAGCATGATCGAGGTAACCGAGGTTTCCATTGCCGAGCTGCGCGACGCGCTCGAGTCCGGCCGCACGACCGCCGTCGAACTGGTCAAGGCCTACCTGGCGCGCATCGACGCCTACGATGGCAAGGACACCGCCACCGCACTCAATGCCGTGGTCGTGCGCAACCCTGATGCGCTCAAGGAGGCCGAAGCCTCCGACGCCCGCCGCGCCCGTGGCGAAACCCTCGGCCCGCTGGACGGCATTCCCTACACCGCCAAGGACAGCTACCTGGTCAAAGGCCTGACCGCCGCCTCCGGCAGCCCGGCGTTCAAGGACCTGGTCGCTCAGCGTGACGCCTTCACCGTCGAGCGCCTGCGCGCCGGCGGCGCCATCTGCCTGGGCAAGACCAATATGCCGCCCATGGCCAACGGCGGTATGCAGCGCGGCGTCTACGGCCGCGCCGAGAGCCCGTACAACGCCGCCTACCTGACCGCGCCCTTCGCCTCCGGCTCGTCCAACGGCGCCGGCACCGCCACCGCCGCCAGCTACAGCGCCTTCGGCCTGGCCGAGGAAACCTGGTCCAGTGGCCGTGGCCCGGCCTCGAACAACGGCCTGTGCGCCTACACCCCGTCGCGCGGGGTGATCTCGGTGCGCGGCAACTGGCCGCTGACGCCGACCATGGACGTGGTCGTGCCCTACGCCCGGACCATGGCCGACCTGCTGGAAATCCTCGACGTGGTGGTGGCCGACGACGCCGACAGCCGCGGCGACCTGTGGCGCCTGCAGCCCTGGGTGCCGATCCCGGCCGCCTCCAGCGTGCGTCCGCAGTCGTACCTGGACCTCGCCGTGGGCGCCGAGTCGCTCAAGGGCAAGCGCTTCGCCGTGCCACGCATGTACATCAACGCCGACACCGAAGCCGGTACCTCGCAGAAGCCTGGCATCGGCGGCCCGACCGGCCAGCGCATCAACACCCGCGCCAGCGTGATCGACTTGTGGAAGCAAGCCCGCCAGGCGCTGGAAGCGGCCGGTGCCGAAGTGGTCGAGACCGACTTCCCGCTGGTGTCCAACTGCGAGGGCGACCGCCCGGGCGCGCCGACCGTGTTCAACCGCGGCATCGTCAGCAAGGAATTCCTCCATGACGAACTGTGGGAGCTGTCCGGCTGGGCCTTCGATGACTTCCTGCGCGCCAACGACGATCCCAAGCTCAACCGCCTGGCCGATGTCGACGGCCCGCGGATCTTCCCCCACGACCCGGGCACCCTGCCCAACCGTGAGGACGACCTGGCCGCCGGCATGGACGAATACGTCAACATGGCCAAGCGCGGCCTGAAGACCTGGGACCAGATCGCCACCGTGCCCGATGGCCTGCGCGGCCTGGAAGCCACCCGCAAGCTCGACCTGGAAGACTGGATGGACGCCCAGGGCCTGGACGCGGTGCTGTTCCCCACCGTGGCCGATGTCGGCCCGGCGGACGCCGATGTGAACCCCGCGTCGGCGGACATCGCCTGGAGCAACGGCATCTGGGTGGCCAACGGCAACCTGGCGATCCGTCACCTGGGCGTACCGACCGTGACCGTGCCGATGGGCGTGATGGCCGATATCGGCATGCCGGTGGGCCTGACCTTTGCCGGCAAGGCGTACAGTGACAACAATCTGTTGAAATTTGCTGCCGCCTTCGAGTCGACCGGCTCGCGTCGCATGATCCCGCCGCGCACGCCCAAGCTGGCGGACCCACAAGGCTGAAGTACCGGCCACATCCTGTAGGAGCGGCCTTGTGCCGCGAAAGGGCTGCATAGCAGCCCCAGGTTCAGTGATCAGGCAAAGATCGCCGGGGTCGCTGTGCGCCCCTTTCGCGGCACAAGGCCGCTCCTACAAGGATCGCGCAAGGCTTGAGGGGGCGTGATCAACGAGCACGCTGGTAAAACTCAACAAATCATGCAAATATCAACTTTATGTTGATATTTGCATGATCCCATGACCCTCCTCGAAGAACGCCAGCTCACCCTGACCATCCTCAAGGCCACCCTGCAGGCCCTGGGCAGTGTCGTCCCACGCAACGTCGAAATCCTCCTGCACGACCTCGATCACCCGGAGCGCTCGGTGGTGGCGATCGTCAACGGCCATCTCTCCGGCCGCCGGGTCGGCAGTCCGATTCTCGCCGCCCCCGAGCAGGACCAGGGCTTCAAAGCGCTGATGCAGGCCTCGGCCGACCAACAAGGTTGCGCGCCAGTGGTGCTGCCCGACTACCCCACCACCCTCAAGGGTCGCAGCCTGCGCAGCGCCACGGCGATCTTCCGTGATCGCAATGGCCACCCCTTCGCCAGCCTGTGCGTGAACACCGATGTCACCGGCCTGGACGCGGCCATGGCCTTTCTCCAGCACTTCCAGCCACTGGGCGCCACACCGGCGGCGACCGACGAGGCGGCCGACATGACCGCGCTGATGGCCGGGATCATCCAGGATGCGCTGCAACGCAGCGGCCAGGGGCGGATGAACAAACAGGCCAAGGTCGAGGCCGTGCGCATCATGCAGGAGCGCGGCCTGTTCATCGTCAAGGGTGGCGTGGAGAAAGCCGCCGAGGCCCTCGGCGTGACCCGCTATACCGTCTACAACTACCTGGAGCAGCTGCGCGGCGAACCCGCCACGGCTGCCCGCGACTGAACCCCGGAGCCCATCATGCCGCTGCACATTCCTACCCCACTGATCGAATCCCGCCCGCTGTCCCTGAGCGCCGGCCGCCCGGTGTGGCTCAAGCTCGAAGCCCTGCAACCGTGCGGCTCGTTCAAGCTGCGCGGCGTCGGCCATGCCTGCGAGGTCCACCATGCCCGCGGTGCCCGGCATTTCGTCTCGTCGTCCGGCGGCAACGCCGGCCTGGCGGTGGCCTATGCCGGGCGCAAGCTCGGCGTGCCGGTGACCGTGGTGGTGCCCGAGACCACCACCGAACGGGCCAGGGAACTGCTGCGCCTGGAAGACGCCAGCGTGGTCGTGCGCGGCAGTTCCTGGCAGGAAGCCAATGAACACGCCCAGACCCTGGTCGGCGCGGACGACGCCTTCATCCACCCGTTCGACGATCCGCTGCTGTGGACCGGCCACGCCAGCATGATCGACGAAGTCGCCGCAGCAGGTTTCAAGCCCGACGCAGTGGTGCTTTCGGTTGGCGGCGGCGGCCTGCTCTGCGGGGTGGTCGAGGGCTTGCAGCGCAACGGCTGGCACGACGTGCCGGTACTGGCGGTGGAGACCGATGGCGCGGCGTCGCTGCATGCCGCCATGGCCGCCGGACATACCGTGGAACTGCCGCGCATCGCCTCGGTGGCCACTTCGCTGGGCGCCAAGCGGGTCGCCGAGCAGGCGCTGGCCTGCACCCGCCAGCAGCCGGTGCTCAGCCACCTGGTCAGTGACCGCGAAGCCCTCGACGCCTGCGAGCGGCTGCTGCGCGACCATCGCCTGCTGGTGGAGCCGGCCTGCGGCGCCGCGTTGGCCCTGCTCGAACACCCCGAGGCCATGGCGGCCTACGGCAATGTGCTGGTGATCGTCTGCGGCGGCGCCACCGCCACGCTGGAGCAGATCCGCGCCTGGCGAGCGACCTGCTGATTCGACACAGACCCGTTCTGCTGGAACAAAACCTAATTTTTGATCCAGGGCAAGCCCGCTCTCATGGAACAAAACATAATTCTTTGATTTGACTGGGTAGCGTGGGAGCGGGCTTGCCCCGCGATGCGGTGTATGGCACCGGCTTCGCCGGTGTTCGCGGGTGAACCCGCTCCCACAGGGATAACAGTTCCCTGCGCGACAGCGTAGCCCGAAGGGCTGGGTGATCTGCGCACAGGAATCCGTGCTGCTATCGGCGAGCACGCCACCGCTATATACTTTTGAACATACCGATTCAAAAGTACGTGTTTGCCATGCCCAGTATCCGTGACCGCAACCTGCAACTGATCCTTGCTGCCGCCAGCGAAGAGTTCGCCGACCACGGCTTCGCCGCCGCCCGGGTCGATGACATCGCCGCCCGCGCCGGCCTGCCCCGGGCCAATGTGTTCTATTACTTTCGCAACAAGCGCCTGCTTTACGCAGCCGTGCTCGACCTGGTGATGGAGCCGCTGCTACGCGCCGCGCGCAGCCTGGTGCCGGACGCTCACCCCGAGCAGGCCCTGCCCCGCTACTTCAAGGCCAAGGCCGAAGTGGCGCGGCGTCATCCCGGTGCCGTGCGGGTATGGCTCAAGGAAATGCTGCATGGCGCCCGGCAACTGCCAGGCGAGCGCGCCGAGCTGCTGCAGCAGAGTGCCCGGCAGACCCTGGCCTGCCTGGCACAGTGGATGGACCGGGGGCTGATCGTGCGGACCGCGCCGGAGCATCTGCTGCTGTTCCTCTGGTCCACGTCGCTGGCGACCTTTCGCTTCGGCATGGCCCCCGGCAGCTCGGGGCAGATCAAGCCAACCCACGCATCCACCCAGGCCCAGGCCGACCTGCTGCTGCGCAGCCTGCGCCCGGAACCATGGCCATTGGGCAGGATCGCCTGATCGCTATATCAATAAAAATATAACGACTATCTTACCTGCAAAGCATTGAATGATCGCTCTCTTCCCGCGCTCATCGGATTCTCGCTGCGCCCGGGAACAGCCGATTACGATAGTCACATTCGTTTGTTCAACTTGCTGTTGCCCCAGCAGGAAAAGGCTGTCGGTCGGCCATCGCGGCGCGGACCGGTCCGGCACCAGGGAAGGCACAGCCGCGGGCCTGATGGCGCTTCGCCAACGAAGTGCGCGCGCAACTCGGACGAAATGCGCCTCGCGCCCTTTCGTAGCGCGGCAAGTGAAGGCACAATGCGTGTCCTTTTTTTGGCCGGCCTGGCCGGGGGCCTTTAAATGATCAAGACGCCGTACTACCTCATCGATAAACAGAAACTGCTGGGCAACATGGAAAAGATTGCCTATGTGCGCCAGCAGTCCGGGGCCAAGGCCCTGCTCGCCCTCAAGTGCTTCGCCACCTGGTCGGTGTTCGACCTGATGCAGCAGTACATGGACGGCACCACCTCGTCCTCGCTGTTCGAGCTCAAGCTCGGCCGCCAGAAGTTCGCCGGTGAAACCCACGCCTACAGCGTGGCCTGGGCCGACGATGAAGTCGAAGAGATGCTCGAGAACTGCGACAAGATCATCTTCAACTCCATCGGCCAGCTCGAGCGCTTCGCCGAGCAATCCGAGGGCAAGGTGCGCGGCCTGCGCGTCAACCCGCAGGTGAGCAGCTCCGACTACCTGCTGGCCGACCCTGCGCGCCCATTCAGCCGCCTGGGCGAGTGGGACCCGGAAAAGATCGAGAAGGTGATCGAGAAGATCTCCGGCTTCATGTTCCACAACAACTGCGAGAACGGCGACTTCGGCCTGTTCGACAAGATGCTCACGCACATCGAGGAGCGCTTCGGCCACCTCCTGCACAAGGTGGAGTGGGTCAGCCTCGGTGGCGGCATCCATTTCACCGGCGAAGACTACGCGGTGGACGCGTTCTGCGCGCGCCTGAAAGCCTTCTCGGAAAAATATGGCGTGCAGGTCTACCTGGAGCCAGGCGAAGCGGCCATCACCAACAGCGCCTCGCTGGAAGTGACGGTGCTCGACACCCTGTACAACGGCAAGCACCTGGCCGTGGTCGACAGCTCGATCGAGGCGCACCTGCTCGACCTGCTGATCTATCGCCTCAACGCCAAGATGGCGCCCAACGACGGCGCGCACACCTACATGGTCTGCGGCAAGTCGTGCCTGGCCGGCGATATCTTCGGCGAGTATCAGTTCGACAAGCCGCTGCAGATCGGTGACCGCCTGTCGTTCGTCGACACCGCCGGTTACACCATGGTCAAGAAAAACTGGTTCAACGGTCTGAAAATGCCGTCCATCGCGGTCAAGCAGCTCGACGGCAGCGTCGAGGTGGTGCGCGAGTTCGGGTTCGACGACTACGTTTCGAGCCTGTCGTAAGACAGGCTTTCATGAAGGAGAGAAGCTGAATTGAAGAAGAACGTTCTTATCATTGGTGCAGGAGGTGTCGCCAAGGTGGTGGCCCACAAGTGCGCACAGCATAACGACGAACTGGGTCGTATTGCGATTGCGTCACGGAACATCTCCAAATGCCAGGCCATCATCGACAGCGTCAAGGCCAAGGGTAGCCTCAAGGTACCCGCCGACATCCAGGCCTTCTCGCTCAACGCCCTCGATGTCGAGGCGACCAAGGCACTGATCCGCGAGACCGAATCGCAGATCGTGATCAACGTTGGTTCCGCCTTCCTCAACATGTCGGTGCTGCGCGCCTGCATCGATACCGGTGTCGCTTATCTTGACACCGCGATTCACGAAGAGCCGGGCAAGATCTGCGAAACCCCGCCCTGGTATGGCAACTACGAGTGGAAACACCTCGAGGAATGCCAGCAGAAGAACATTACCGCCATTCTTGGTGTCGGCTTCGACCCGGGTGTGGTGAACAGCTACGCGAAACTCGCGCAGCAGCAGTATTTCGACCGCATTGATTCGATCGACATCCTCGACGTCAATGCCGGTTCCCACGGCAAGTACTTCGCCACCAACTTCGACCCGGAAATCAACTTCCGCGAGTTCACCGGGCAGGTGTGGAGCTGGCAGAACAGCCAGTGGACCAGCAACACCATGTTCGAAGTCAAGCGTACCGACGACCTGCCGGTGGTGGGTTCGCAGAACCTGTACCTGACCGGCCACGACGAGGTGCACTCGATCTCGAAGAACCTCAACGTGCCAAACGTACGTTTCTGGATGAGCTTCGGCGAGCACTACATCAACGTGTTCACCGTGCTGAAGAACCTCGGCCTGCTTTCCGAGCAACCGGTCAAGACCGCCGAAGGCCTGGAAGTGGTGCCGCTGAAAGTGGTCAAGGCCGTGCTGCCGGATCCGGCCTCGCTGGCCCCGGGCTACACCGGCAAGACCTGCATCGGCGACCTGGTCAAGGGCACCAAGGATGGCCAGCCGCGCGAAGTGTTCATCTACAACGTGGCTGATCACGAAGAAGCCTACGCCGAGACTGACAGCCAGGGCATCTCCTACACCGCCGGCGTGCCGCCGGTGGCCGCCGCGCTGCTGGTCGCCCGTGGCGAGTGGGACGCAGGGCGCATGGTCAACGTCGAGGAGCTGCCGGCCGAGCCGTTCCTCAAGGCGCTGGACGTGATGGGCCTGCCGACCCGCGTCAAGGATGAAAAAGGCGATCGTCCGTGGGACGCTGAAGCCTAAGCTGCACGACGAAGGGGCGCCAGATGGTGCCCCTTCTGTTTTTACGGCACCGCGCGCTGCACGGTCCCGACAATAATGCCCTGCTCGCGCAATTGACGCAGCAGGTGCAACCCCTCCTGCAGATGCTGATCGCCCAGCGCGCGCAAGCGCTCGCGGCCGGTGCCGGGCAGGCCCATCAGCAGCTGCCAGGCCAGCGGCGCCAGGCGGGCGAAACGTACCTGCAGGTCGGCGTCGCGGTAGACCAGCAACAGGGTAGGCTGCTCCGGCGCTTCGCTTGGCTGGTGGTCCGGGCCGATGCGTTCCACCGGCCAACGGTAGGCCAGTACCCGCGCCACACACGACAGCAGCGGCTCGCCTTCGAGCAAGTCGCCGCCCGGATCGTGCGGCGGATCCTCGGCATCGCTCAGGTACAGCTGCGCCTCGATCCATTCATGGTGCGCCAGTTCCAGCTGCCAGGGCGTATCGGGCTCGATACCCTGCAGGTAGTCGAGGAATGCCTCGGCGACTTCGGTGAACAGTGGTGTCTGGCTGCGGTAATGGGCGTAGAAATCACGCACCCGCGCATGCCAGCGCTGATCGCCCAGGGTCCGGCACAGCACCGGGAAGCTACCGGCCAGCAGTCCTTCGATGGCGCCGTAGAACAGCTCGCGATAGACCTTCAGGCGCCGTGCCTCGATGCCGGGCGGCGGCGGGTTGGCGGCCGGGTCGCGCAGGTGGCGCGCCAGGGTGAACTGCTGGGTGCGCAGGGTCTCAGTCATGGCCTGGCGCTCCGTGGGCACGTTGCAGGCTGCGGATCCGCGCCGTTTCAGCCAGCAGTTCGGCCAGCGGCGGGTAATTGAAGTCGCGCTCTAGCACGGTGGGCTGCGTCCCGAAGCGTCGGCAGGCGTCGGCGAACAACGCCCAGACATCCTCCTTGACCGGCGCGCCGTGGGTATCGACTTTCAGGTCCGGTGCCTCGTCGTAATGACCGGCCACATGCATGCTCACTACCCGCTCGCGAGGCAGGCCGGCAAGGAAGGCCCGTGCGTCGTAGCGGTGGTTGCAAGCATTGACGAAGACGTTGTTCACATCCAGCAGCAGGTCGCAGTCGGCCTCGTCAAGCACGGCGCGGACGAAGTCCAGTTCGGGCATCGCCTGGTACGGCGCGGCGTAATAGCTGATGTTCTCCACGGCGATGCGCCGGCCAAGTACGTCCTGGACCTGGCGGATGCGTGCGGACACATGGTGGACGGCCTCTTCGGTGAAGGGAATCGGCATCAGGTCGTAGAGATGGCCGTCGTCTCTGCAATAGCTCAGGTGCTCGCTGTACATCCGCACCTGGTGGCGGTCGAGGAACTGTCGGGTGCGCTCGAGGAACCTGCGGTCCAGCGGCGCGGTACCGCCCAGTGACAACGACAGGCCATGGCAGGCGATGGGAAAGCGTTCCGCCAGGCGCGCCAGGCCCTGGCCGAAGGCGCCGCCGACGCCGATCCAGTTTTCCGGGGCGCACTCGAGAAAGTCCACCGCGCCCGCCTCCATCGTCAGCAGGTCGGACAGCAGGCCACGGCGCAGGCCGAGGCCGGTGTGCAATTGGGGTTGGGGCATGATCGGAGGGCTCCGTGGGGCGTTGAACGGCATCG
>NZ_JAQMYQ010000056.1:0-34872 GCF_028369275.1 Mitsuaria sp. RG | reverse complement strand
CCGCGGTGTTTTGGGGAAAAAACTGAACTGGGGCCGCTACGCGCCCCATCGCGGCACAAGGCCGCTCCTACAGGGGGATGGATAATCCTGTAGGAGCGGCCTTGTGCCGCGATGGGCTGCGCAGCAGCCCCTATCAGTTCCGGCCTGAAACGCTTACTTGCGCTTCATCGACAGGAAGAACTCGTCGTTGGTCTTGGTCTGCTTGAGCTTGTCGACCAGGAACTCGATGGCGGCGATCTCGTCCATCGGGTGCAGCAGCTTGCGCAGGATCCACATGCGCTGCAGTTCGTCGTCGGCGGTCAGCAGCTCTTCGCGGCGGGTACCGGACTTGTTGATGTTGATGGCCGGGAACACACGCTTCTCGGCGATGCGACGGTCCAGGGGCAGCTCCATGTTGCCGGTACCCTTGAACTCTTCGTAGATCACTTCGTCCATCTTCGAGCCAGTCTCGACCAGCGCGGTGGCGATGATGGTCAGCGAACCGCCTTCCTCGATGTTACGTGCAGCACCGAAGAAGCGCTTCGGCTTCTCCAGGGCGTGGGCGTCGACACCACCGGTCAGGACCTTGCCGGAGCTCGGGATCACGGTGTTGTAGGCACGGGCCAGACGGGTGATCGAGTCGAGCAGGATGACCACGTCCTTCTTGTGCTCGACCAGGCGCTTGGCCTTCTCGATGACCATCTCGGCGACCTGCACGTGGCGGGTCGGCGGCTCGTCGAAGGTCGAGGCAACCACTTCGCCGCGCACGGTGCGCTGCATCTCGGTCACTTCTTCCGGGCGCTCATCGATCAGCAGGACAATCAAATGGCACTCGGGGTTGTTACGGGTGATGTTGGCCGCGATGTTCTGCAGCATGATGGTCTTGCCCGCTTTCGGCGGGGCGACGATCAGGCCGCGCTGGCCCTTGCCGATCGGGGCGCACAGGTCGATGACGCGACCGGTGAGGTCTTCGGTGGAACCGTTGCCGGCTTCCATCTTCAGGCGCTTGTTGGGGAACAGCGGCGTCAGGTTTTCGAAGAGAATCTTGTTCTTCGCGTTTTCCGGACGGTCGAAGTTGATGGTGTCGACCTTCAGCAGTGCGAAGTAACGCTCGCCTTCCTTCGGTGGACGGATCTTGCCGACGATGGTGTCGCCGGTGCGCAGGTTGAAACGACGGATCTGGCTGGGCGAGACATAGATGTCGTCAGGGCCGGCCAGGTAGGAGGCATCCGCCGAGCGCAGGAAACCGAAACCATCCTGGAGAATCTCCAGCACGCCGTCACCGGAGATCTCTTCGCCGCTTTTCGCATGCTTTTTCAGCAGGGCGAAAATCACGTCCTGTTTGCGCGAACGGGCCATGTTTTCGATGCCCATCTGTTCGGCCATTTCCAAAAGATCGGTAATCGGCTTTTGCTTGAGTTCTGTCAGGTTCATAAGGGGAGTGACGTAATCATGTAAGGAAGGGAGAAATTAAGCGTTGGCTTAATGAGGCCGCGCCGCTAGATGGCGACAGGATCGCGTACTGATTCGAATTAGGGATGCTTCGGCGACGGCGTGCAGAGGGCACTGGAGAAGCAGTGCGAGGCCGAATGTAACACTTGCTTTTTTCGACGTCTAGTGGTTTTGACCACCGTTTTCCGGGGCTATCCGTCTGGATGGGCGCGATAGCGGGGCTCGCCAGCCCTCAGGGAAAATGCCTACAACAGATAAAGAAAAGCCCCGCATTTGCGGGGCTTTGTCACATCACACGTTGGCGTCGAGGAACGCCTTGAGCTGCGACTTGGACAGCGCGCCGACCTTGGTGGCCTCGACGTTGCCGTTCTTGAACAGCATCAGCGTCGGGATGCCACGCACGCCGTGCTTGGCGGGGGTTTCGGCGTTTTCGTCGATGTTCAGCTTGGCGATGGTCACCTTGCCCTGGTATTCAGAGGCGATGTCGTCCAGCACCGGAGCGATCATCTTGCATGGGCCGCACCATTCAGCCCAGTAGTCGACCAGCACCGCGCCTTCAGCCTTGAGTACGTCGGCTTCGAAGCTGGCGTCGGTGACATGTTTGATAAGATCGCTGCTCATGGATATCTCCAGGTCGTAAGCATAAAAAAACGTTGCCCATCATAGCCGCACCCTGGCGCGACAGGAAGCCACAGCTGATTGAGTGTAACTATAGTTGTGCAAGACGCCACGAATCGAAACCGTCATGTCACGGTCATAACATTGCTATGACATTGCCATGCATCAAGCCTTGCCGTGCCGCTCGTTGGCGTATGCCCGCGATCGTGGCACGATTGCCGGGTTAACGACCGAGAACCTCCAGACCATGCCGCACACCACCGCGAAGAACCTGTCTCTGATCGCCGCCATCGACCTGGGCTCCAACAGCTTCCACATGGTCGTGGCCAAGGCCCATCACACGGAAATCCGCATCCTCGAAAGGCTTGGAGAAAAGGTTCAGCTCGCCGCCGGTATCGACGATGAGCGCAAGCTCAGCGAAGAAGCCATGGAGCGCGGCCTGGAATGCCTCAAGCGCTTCGCCCAGCTGATCAACGGCATGCCCCAGGGTTCGGTGCGCATCGTCGGCACCAACGCCCTGCGCGAAGCGCGCAACCGCAATGAATTCATCCTGCGCGCCGAAGCCATTCTCGGCCACCCGGTCGAGGTCATCTCCGGCCGTGAAGAGGCGCGCCTGATCTACCTGGGCGTGTCCCACACCCTGGCCGACACCCCCGGCAAGCGCCTGGTTGCCGACATCGGCGGCGGCAGCACCGAGTTCATCATCGGCCAGCGTTTCGAGCCGCTGCTGCGCGAAAGCCTGCAGATGGGCTGCGTGAGCTTCACCCAGCGCTACTTCCGTGACGGCAAGATCACCCCGGCGCGCTACGCCCAGGCCTACACCGCCGCGCGCCTGGAACTGATGAGCATCGAGAACGCCCTGCACCGCCTGACCTGGGACGAGGCCATCGGCTCGTCCGGGACCATCCGCGCCATCGCCGCGGCGATCAAGGCCATCGGCCAGGGCAGCGGCGAGGTCAACGCCGAGGGCCTGGCGGCGGTCAAGCGCAAGCTGTTCAAGCTCGGCGAGACCGACAAGATCGACTTCGAAGGGGTCAAGCCCGATCGGCGGACCATCTTCCCGGCGGGCCTGGCCATCCTAGAGGCGATCTTCGACGCCCTGGAGCTGCAGCGCATGGACCACTGCGACGGCGCCCTGCGCGAAGGCGTGCTGTTCGACCTGCTGGGCCGCCATCACCACGAGGACGTGCGCGAACGCACCCTGAACTCGCTGATGGAGCGCTACCACGTCGACCAGGGCCAGGCCGCGCGCGTGGAGCGCAAGGCACTGCACGCCTTCGACCAGGTGGCCGCAGCGTGGGACCTGGAGCACGGAAACTGGCGTGATCTGCTGGGTTGGGCGGCGAAAATCCATGAAATCGGACTGGATATTGCCCATTACCACTACCACAAGCACGGTGCCTACCTGATCGAGCACTCCGACCTGTCAGGGTTCTCCCGCGAGGACCAGCAGATGATGGCCCTGCTGGTGCGTGGCCACCGCCGCAACATTCCCAAGGACAAGTTTGCCGAGTTCGGCGACGAAGGCGTCAAGCTGATCCGCCTGTGCGTGCTGCTGCGCTTCGCCATCCTGTTCCACCATATCCGCGGTACCCAGCAGATGCCCAAGGTGGAACTGCAGGCAGGCGACAACAGCCTGGAGGTGGTATTCCCGAGTGGCTGGCTGGAACAGAACCAGCTGACCCAGGCTGACTTTGCCAACGAGGCGGAGTGGCTGGCGCGGGTCAATTTTGTTCTCAGCGTCCGGTAAACCGCGGGGCATGGCACCGGCTGCGCCGGTGTTCGCGGCACAAGGCCGCTCCTACAGGCGATAGTGGCCCCTGTAGGAGCGGCCTTGTGCCGCGAAAGGGCCGCAAAGCGGCCCCCATATCGGTACTACCGAACGTTCAGCACCGGATTGCTCAGCCGCTCCAGCAGCGTCGCCTGCACGCTGCGCGGATTCTGGTTGCCGGTCGGCGTGCTGCGCACGTAGCGCCCGTCCGGCTGCAGGGTCCAGGCCTGGGTGTTGTCGGTCAGGTAACCCTCCAGCTCCTTCTTCACCCGCAACAGCAGCTTCTTGCCCTCCACCGGGAAGCAGGTCTCGACGCGCTTGTCGAGGTTGCGCTCCATCCAGTCGGCGCTGGACAGGTAGATCTGCTCCTCGCCGCCATTGAGGAAGTAGAACACCCGGGTGTGCTCGAGGAAGCGGCCGATGATCGAGCGCACGTGGATGTTGTGCGACACCCCCGGGATGCCCGGGCGCAAGCAGCACATGCCGCGCACCACCAGGTCGATGCGCACGCCCGACTGGCTGGCCTTGTACAGCGCCTTGATGATCTTCGCGTCGGTCAACGAATTGAACTTGGCGATGATGTGCGCCGGCTTGCCTTCCAGGGCGAACTGAGTCTCCCGGGCGATCATGTCGAGCATGCCCTTCTTCAGGGTGAAGGGCGCGTGCAGCAGCTTCTTCATGCGCAGGGTCTTGCCCATGCCGATCAGCTGGCTGAACAGCTTGCCGACGTCCTCGGTGAGGGCGTCGTCGGAGGTCAACAGGCTGTAGTCGGTGTACAGGCGGGCGTTACCGGCGTGGTAGTTGCCGGTGCCCAGGTGCGCGTAGCGGACGATCTCGCCCTGCTCGCGGCGCAGGATCAGCATCATCTTGGCGTGGGTCTTGAAGCCGACCACGCCGTAGATCACCACCGCGCCGGCGGCCTGCAGGCGGCTGGCCATCTGCAGGTTGGACTCTTCGTCGAAACGCGCGCGCAGTTCGATCACCGCGGTGACCTCCTTGCCGTTACGCGCCGCGTCCACCAGGGCGTCGACGATCTCCGAGTTGGCGCCCGAGCGGTACAGGGTCTGGCGCACGGCGAGTACATGCGGGTCCTTGGCGGCCTGGCGCAGCAGGTCGATCACCGGGGTGAACGACTCGAACGGGTGCATCAGCAGCACGTCCTGCTTGCCGATCACGCTGAAGATGTTGTCGGCGTTCTGCAGCAGCTTGGGGATCGCCGGGGTGAACGGCGTGTACTGCAGCTCCGGGTGGCTGTCGAGGCCGGTGATGCTGAACAGGCGGGTCAGGTTGACCGGCCCGTTGACCTGGTACAGCTCGCTCTCGCTCAAGCTGAACTGCTTGAGCAGGTAGTCGGAGAGGTGTTTCGGGCAGGTGTCGGCCACCTCGAGACGCACGGCATCGCCGTAGCGGCGCGAGAACAGCTCGCCGCGCAGGGCGCGGGCCAGGTCGTCGACTTCCTCGGAGTCCAGCGCCAGGTCGGCGTTACGGGTCAGGCGGAACTGGTAGCAGCCCTTGACCTTCATGCCCTGGAACAGGTCGTCGGCGTGGGCGTGGATCATCGACGACAGGAACACATAATTGTCGCCCGGGCCGCCGACCTCTTCCGGCACGCGGATGACCCGCGGCAGCAGGCGCGGTGCCGGGATGATCGCCAGACCCGAATCGCGGCCGAAGGCGTCGACACCCTCGAGCTCGACGATGAAATTCAGGCTCTTGTTCACCAGCAGCGGGAACGGGTGGGTCGGGTCGAGGCCGATCGGGGTGATGATCGGCGCGATCTCGTCGCGGAAGTAACGGCGTACCCAGGTCTTGAGCTTGGGCGTCCAGTAGCGCCGGCGGATGAAGCGAATGGCGTGCTTCTCCAGCTCCGGCAGCAGCACGTCGTTGAGGATCGCATATTGGCGGTCCACCTCGATGTGCACCAGCTCGCTGATGCGCGCCAGCGCCTGGTGCGGCTGCAGGCCGTCGGCGCCGGCCTGTTCGCGGGCGAAGTTGATCTGCTTCTTCAGGCCCGCCACGCGGATCTCGAAGAACTCGTCGAGGTTGCTGGAGAAGATCAGCAGGAACTTCAGGCGCTCGAGCAGCGGATACGACTCATCCAGCGCCTGCTCCAGCACGCGGATGTTGAACTGCAGCTGCGAGAGCTCGCGATGAATGTACAGGCTGCTGTCGTCCAGGCTCGGCACGGCGATCGCCGGAGCCGGCGCAGGCGCGGGTGCCGGGGCGGCTTCGGCGACCGCTTCCGGTTCCACTACCGCTGGCAGGTCGGGCGGGGTCTGCACCATCTCTTCGGGCACGGCCTGGGCATCCTTGATCTCGACAGGGGTTAGCACTTCGTTATTCATCTGACGTTCCTGGAGGGCGTTACTGCCCTCTCATCAATTGAGCGGCACGCACGGCGAAATAGGTCAGGATGCCATCAGCGCCTGCCCGTTTGAAAGCGGTGAGGGATTCGAGGATCACGGCCTCGCTGAGCCAGCCGTTCTGGATCGCGGCCATGTGCATGGCGTACTCGCCGCTGACCTGGTAGGCGAAGGTCGGCACCTTGAACTCGGCTTTCACTCGGTGAACGATGTCCAGGTACGGCATGCCCGGCTTGACCATGACCATGTCGGCGCCTTCGGCGAGGTCGGTGGCCACTTCGTGCAGGGCCTCGTCGCTGTTGGCCGGGTCCATCTGGTAGGAGGCCTTGTTGGCCTTGCCCAGGTTCAGCGCCGAGCCGACCGCGTCGCGGAACGGGCCGTAGTAGGCACTGGCGTACTTGGCCGAGTAGGCCATGATGCGCACGTTGACGTAGCCGGTCTCTTCCAGGGCCTGGCGGATCGCGCCAAGGCGACCGTCCATCATGTCCGACGGGGCCACCACCTGGGCACCGGCCTCGGCGTGGGACAGCGCCTGACGCACCAGGGCCTCGACGGTGATGTCGTTCTGCACGTAGCCCTCTTCATCGAGGATGCCGTCCTGACCATGGGTGGTGAACGGGTCCAGAGCGACGTCGGTGATCACCCCCAGCTCCGGGAAGCGGGCACGCAGGGCGCGGGTGGCGCGCTGGGCGATGCCGTCCGGGTTCCAGGCTTCGGCGCCGTCGAGGGACTTTTTCTCGGTCGGGGTCACCGGGAACAGCGCCAGCGCTGGAATACCCAGCTCCACCCAGCCCTGTGCGGCTTCCAGCAGCAGGTCGATCGACAGGCGCTCTACGCCCGGCATGGACGGTACTTCTTCGCGACGGCCCTCGCCGTCCAGCACGAATACCGGAAGAATCAGGTCATCGACGGTCAGGGTGTTTTCGCGAACCAGACGACGGGAAAATTCATCCCGGCGGTTGCGACGCAGGCGGGTGGCAGGAAACAGACGGTTGGCGGGGGTAAAGCTCACGGCAGACTCCTGAGCCCGCGCGGGCGGGCAGCGCGACAGTTATAAGCGGCCATTATGACGCCTGTGTTACATCCTTACGCAACCCTGCGACTTGTGGCCGCAGTCATTGTCGTTGCAGGGAATCTTCACGTCGAGACACATTTGGACACTTTCCCCAGCGCGCCTGAAGGGGTAGGCTGCGCGTTCATTTCGCCAGCACGCCAGAAAATGCTTCAACAATTCCTGAACGATTTCGGCTACTTTGCCCTTTTTCTCGGCACGTTCTTCGAGGGCGAGACCATCCTGGTGCTCGCGGGCTTTCTTGCGTTCCGCGAATACATGGACATCAAGCTGGTGGTGCTGGTGGCCTTCTGCGGCAGCTACGCCGGCGACCAGTTGTGGTACTTCATGGGCCGCCGCCACGGGCGCAAGATCCTCGCCCGCAAGCCGCGCTGGCAGGCCATGGGTGACCGGGCGCTGGAGCACATCCGCCGCCATCCGGACATCTGGGTGCTGAGTTTCCGCTTCGTCTACGGCCTGCGTACGGTGATGCCAGTGGCTATCGGCCTGTCCGGCTACCCGCCGCGCCGCTACCTGCTGCTCAACGGCATCGGCGCCGCGGTGTGGGCCCTGGCCCTGGGCCTGGCGGCCTACCACTTCGGCGCCATTCTCGAAGGCATGCTCGGCAGCATCAAGAAGTACGAGCTATGGGTGCTCGGCGGCCTGCTGGTGCTGGGCCTGGCGCTCTGGCTGCGTCGACGTTTTCGCAACCTCCGCGCCGAGCGCCGCGCGGCTGCAGAAGGCCAGGCCGCCGACGCTGAGCAGGCTGTAGCCCAGCAGCAGCCACCAGAACACGGGCGTGACCAGCACTAAGCCGAGCGCGCCGGCCAGATACAGCGCCGGCGTATTCGACAGCAGCCGTGCCAGTTCCATGCGCCCTGCCCAGGGCCGGTCCTCCAGCGCCGCCCCCAGCACGAACAGCCCGAACGCCATCACCGTCCAGCCCAATACCAGGGCTGCAGGCGCCACCTGCTCCGCCACCTCCATCAGATAGCTGCCCAACGCCACATAGACCGCGAACTGCACGGTGACGTACACCTGCCGCGCGCCGCCCAGGGGAATCGCGAACTTGCGAAACGCCGCCAGGTCCTGCTTGGGCTGTGGATAAGCGGCGGCCACATCCGCCGGGCGCCAGCCGGTGGGCATGAACCAGATGCGCAGCTTGTCCCACCAGCTGCCGGCGCGACGGGCGTCATGCCAGAGCTGGGCGTAGAACTGCACGTTGGCCCACAGCGGGTTCCAACTGGCCAGCGGCGTGGTCACGCCGAAGATCACCGGCTCGCGCTCGTCCTCCTCCTGGAAGGTGCCGAACAGTCGGTCCCAGATTATGAACACGCCGCCGTAATTGCGATCCAAGTACAAAGGATTCTGTGCATGGTGGACGCGATGGTTGGACGGCGTGATGAAGATCCACTCCAGCCAGCCCAGCTTGGGCACATGGCGGGTGTGCACCCAGAACTGGTACAGCAGGTTCAGCGACGCCACGGTGATGAACACCAGCGGCGGCACGCCCAGCAGCGCCAGCGGCAGGTAGAAGATCCAGGAGAACAGGAAGCCGCTGCTGGTCTGGCGCAGGGCGGTGGTGAGGTTGTATTCCTCGCTCTGGTGGTGCACCGAGTGCGCGGCCCACAGCACATTGCGCTCGTGGCCCAGGCGGTGCAGCCAGTAGTAGCAGAGGTCGTAGAGCACGAAGGCGACCACCCACACCCACCAGGCATCGGCCGGCAGGCGCAGCCAGGCCAGGTGCTCCCAGGCCACGGCATAGGTGACCAGCCCCACCCCTTTGGTCAGAAGCCCCGTGCTGGTGGACAGCGCGCCGGTGCTCAGGCTGTTGATCGAGTCGGCGAGCTGGTAGTTACGCCGCCCGCGCACGCGATCGGCGATCAGCTCCACCGCGATCAGCACGAAGAAGAACGGCACGGCCAGCAGAATCAGGTCCATGAACGGCCACCTCCAAGGTTGTCCACGAAGATTAGGCCCGCCGAAGGGCAAATCCCATGGCTACATCTGCCAAACTAGAGGACATTTAGCGCCTCGACACTGGAGTATTGAGCATGACGAAAAAAGTTGCGGTGATTCTGTCCGGTTGCGGCGTGTACGACGGCGCCGAGATCCACGAGAGCGTGATCACCCTGCTGCGCCTGGACCAGCGTGGCGCCCAGGTGCAGTGCTTCGCGCCGAACATTGCGCAGATGCATGTGATCGACCACCTGACCGGGGAAGAGATGCCCGAGTCGCGCAACGTGTTGGTGGAATCGGCGCGTATCGCCCGTGGCGAGGTCAAGGACATCCGCGAGGCCAGTGTCGAGGAGTTCGACGCCCTCATCGTTCCCGGCGGCTTCGGTGCGGCCAAGAATCTCTCCAACTTTGCCGTCGAAGGCGACAAGTGCAGCGTACAGCCGGACGTGCTGGCCCTGGCCGAAGCCTTCGCCGAGGCAGGCAAGCCGGTTGGCCTGATCTGCATCTCGCCGGCCCTTGCGGCGAAGATCTACGGCCCAGGCGTGGTCTGCACCATCGGCAACGACGCCGGCACCAGCGCGGCGGTGGTGAAGATGGGCGGTACCCATGAGGAATGCGATGTGCACGATATCGTCGAGGATACCCAGCGCAAGCTGGTGACTACCCCGGCGTATATGCTGGCCAAGTCGATCAGCGAAGCGGCGGGCGGCATCTACAAGCTGGTGGATCGGGTGCTGGAACTGACCCACGAGAACGATAAGTAAGGCACTGGGGCGCTACGCACCCCTTTCGCGGCGCAAGGCCGCTCCTACAGGCGGATCGCGTTTCCTTGTAGGAGCGGCCTTGTGCCGCGATGGCCGGCGCAGCAGGCCCGGGCAACTACAGCTTCGACAATCGGGTGATAACCCGGTCCAGCGCATTGGCGAACGCCTGCTTCTCGCGTTCACCATAGGGCGCCTGGCCACCGCCGACCTGGCCCTGCTCACGCAGTTCGGTGAACAGGTTGCGTACCGCCAGGCGCTCGCCCATGTTGCGCTCGTCGAACTCGCGACCGCGCGGATCCAGCGCCGCCACGCCCTTCTTGATCAGCCGGTCGGCCAGCGGCACGTCGCTGCAGATCACCAGTTCGCCGGGCTCGGCGTTCTCCACCAGGTAGTCATCGGCAGCATCCATGCCGCTGGGCACCACGATCAGCCGCACGCAGGCGAAGGCCGGCTTGATCTGCGGCTGGCCGGCCACCATCACCACTTCGAGCTTGCGCTTGAGGGCGAACTTGACGATCAGGTCCTTGGCCGCCTTGGGGCAGGCGTCGGCATCGATCCATACACGCATTGGTTGTTTCCTGGGTTTGGCGGATAGCCATTGTCGCAGGTTCGGCCCTTTCGCGGGTAAACCCGCTCCCACAGGGAACTCACCACTGCTGAAGACAGCGCAGCACCTGTGGGAGGGGGATTACCCGCGAAGAAACCACCACTGATCTCAGCTGGCCGCCGCCCGGCGCTTCTCGGCCAACCGGCTGCGCCCATAGAGGAACACGATGGCCAGCAACGCCAGCGCCTGCGCACCCAGCGAATAAGCGTCGGCGTGGATTCCCAGCCAGTCGAACTCGAAGAACGCCACCGGCCGCGTACCCAGCACGCCGGCCTCCTGCAGCGCCTTGACGCCATGCCCGGCGAACACCACCGACAGCGCGCACAGCAAAGCGGCGTTGATGCTGAAGAACAACGACAGCGGCAGCTTGGCCGAGCCGCGCAGGATCACCCAGGCCAGGCCCACCAGCAGCACCAGCGCCGTGGCGCCGCCCGCCAGCACCGCCTGATGGCCAGCCGGACCGGCCTGCAGCCACAGGGTCTCGTAGAACAGGATCACCTCGAACAGCTCGCGGTACACCGAGAAGAACGCCAGCACGGCAAAACCGAAACGCCCGCCGCCACTGACCAGGCTGCTCTTGATGTAGTCCTGCCAGGCGGCGGCGTGGCGGCGATCGTGCATCCACACGCCAAGCCACAGCACCATCACCGCGGCGAACAGCGCCGTGCAGCCTTCGAGCAGCTCGCGCTGCGCACCGCCGACGTCGATCACATAGGCCGCCAGGGCCCAGGTGGCGAAACCGGCGACCAGCGCCAGGCCCCAGCCGATATTGACGCTGCGCACCGCCGACTGCTGGCCGGTGTTGCGCAGGAAGGCCAGGATCGCCGCCAGCACCAGGATCGCCTCCAGGCCCTCGCGCAGCAGGATCAGCAGGCCGGAAATGTAGCTCAGCGACCAGCTCAGGCCATCGCTGCCCAGTAGCTTGGACGCCTGCTCCAGCTTGGCCTTGGCCTCGGCCAGGCGCTGTTCGGCCTGGGCCACCGGCAAGCCGTCCTGCAACGACTGACGGTAGGCCATCAGCGACTTTTCCGTGTCCTTGCGGGCCTGGGCGTCGATGTTGTCGAGGGAGCTTTCCACCAGTTCGAAGCCTTCCAGGTAGGCCGCCACCGACAGGTCGTAGGCCTGGTCGTGGTCGCCGGCGCGGTAGGCCGCCAGACTCTTGTCCAGAGTGCTGGAGGTGTATTCGAGCAGCTGTGCCGGGCCACGCTTGACCTGCGGCGGCTGCGCCCGCTGGGCGCGGAACGCGGCCACGGCATCCGCGCCTTCGCTGGCGGCGACTTCGGCCGGGGTCTGCCGGGCCAGGTCGGCGATGTTCCAGGTCTTGCCGCCCTTGGCCGCCTGCGGATCGGCGGTGAAACTGGCGATATAGGCCGCCACGTCCCAGCGCTGGCGCTCGTCGAGCTGGTCGGCGAACGACGGCATCTCGGTGCCTTCGATGCCCAACCCGAGGGTGTTGTACAGGTCGAACAGGCTCAACTGGTCGAGGCGCCCGGCATCGCGCAGGTTGGCTGGCGCAGGCTCCAGGCCGACCCCGGCCGGGCCGTCGCCGAGGCCCGTGTCACCATGACAGATCGAGCAATTCTGCGCATACAGCGAAGCGCCGCGAGCAGGATCGGGGGTGATCACCGGGGCCTGGCTGACCTCGTAGGCCACTGCCAGGCGCGCACCCAGTTGCCGGGCCTGGCGGGCGACGGCGGCACCGTCCTGACGCTGGTCGATGGCCTGACGCAGGCTCTGCACGCCCTGTTCCAGGGCGCCGCGCTCGGCATGCTCGGGCAGGCCCTTGACCAGCTCGGCCAGCACGCCACTGAACTCCTGCTGCTCGCGGTATTCCCCGTCGTCCACCACCTTGCCGTCGCGCACGGTCGGCGGGTAGTCGGCACCGATGTAGTCCAGCAGGTGCAGCGCCTTGGTCGCCTCGGCAGGCGCTTCGGCCAGCGTCGGGAGGCTGCACAGCGCCAGCACCGGGCCAAGCAACAGGGCAGGCAGCCAGGCAGGCAGACGGAAACGAGAAATCATGGCCAATCTCGACGGAAATACGAAAGAGAACATTGTTCACTTCCACTC
This sequence comes from Mitsuaria sp. RG, assembly GCF_028369275.1. Classification (NCBI taxonomy): domain Bacteria; kingdom Pseudomonadati; phylum Pseudomonadota; class Betaproteobacteria; order Burkholderiales; family Sphaerotilaceae; genus Roseateles; species Mitsuaria sp. RG. The sequence goes on along the minus strand of NZ_JAQMYQ010000056.1, from coordinate 22,241 downwards.
TCCCCCGCTCAAGGCTCAGGGGCAGATTTCATGAAAAATCTTGAGACAAATTGACGGAACACCCGCTGGGAACGGTTTTTTCCGACTGATGGCATCAACCTAAAAATGCGAAGCAATTCGCCATCACCCCGCTACTACTTTGGGTATAATCCCGCGCCGCCGTAATAGCCATTAGCAATCAAGGCGCCTCCATCGAGAGGTTCTGGCGATAAAACAGAGGGATCTGCCGCCCCCGCCCACGCGGCCAACCGTTTCAGGGAAAGAAGAAAGTCCGATGGTATCCCGCGCCCTCACCCTGGCGACCCTGGTCGCCGCCGTGCAGCTCACCGGCTGCTCGGTGTTCCGCAGCTACGACAGCGAACTGCAGGAGACCAACAAGCAGTTGGCCGCCGGCAACGTCGACGCCGCCCTCGCCCTGCTCGAGAGCAATAACAAGGGCGAGCAGAAAGACCTGCTCTACTACTTCGAAAAAGGCGAGCTGCTGCGCTCCAAGGGTGACCTCAAGGGCAGCCAGGACGCCTGGCGCTCGGCCGACAGCGTGGTGTTCCAGTGGGAAGAGTCGGTCAAGCTCGACACCGACAAGTACCTGAGCCAGTTCGGCAGCTACCTGGTCAACGACAAGGTCCGTCGCTACGAAGGCTATGACTACGAAAAAGTCATGCTGACCACGCAGATGGCCCTGAACCTGCTGGCACAGAACGATTTCGACGGTGCCCGCACCGAGATCAAGAAGACCCACGAGCGCGAGGCGATCATCGCCGAGCTGCGCGACAAGGAGTATCTCAAGCGCGAGGAGCAGGCCGAGAAGGAAGGCATCAAGACCGAGTACAAGGACCTGCAGGGTTACCCGGTCGCCAGCCTCGACGCCCCTGAGGTGGTCGGCCTGAAGAACAGCTACCAGAGCGCCTTCAGCCATTACCTGTCCGGCTATGTCTACGAGGCCCTCGGTGAGAAAGGCCTGGCCGCGCCGGGTTATCGCAAGGCCGCCGAACTGCGCCCGAACACGCCGCTGCTCGACCAGGCACTGCTCGAACTGGACAAGAACAGCGCCAAGGCCGGCGAAAGCGACGTGCTGATCGTGGTGCAGACCGGCCTGGCCCCGGCCCGTGACTCGATCCGCATCCCACTGCCGCTGCCGATCCAGGACAACCTGGTGATCACCCCGCTGTCGTTCCCGATCATCAAGGAAGACACTTCGACCGCGCACGTGGGCGAGATCCAGCTCAACGACAAGGCCCTGGCCCTGACCGCGCTCAACAGCACCACGGCCATGTCGCGCCGCGCCCTGCGCGACGACATGCCGGGCATCATCCTGCGCACCAGCGTACGCGCCATCAGCCGCGGCGTGGCGCAGAAAAACCTGAACAAGGCCAACCCGATGGCCGGGCTGGTGGTGGGCATCGCCTCCACCGTGCTGGAAGGCGCCGATACCCGCACCTGGCGCACCCTGCCCGACGAAACCCAGGTGGCCCGGGTACGCCTCAAGCAAGGCGAACACCACCTGAGCCTGCCATCGAGCCTCGGTGGCACCCAGGTCACCGTGAAGGTCGATCGTCCCTACCAGGTGATCAGCCTGCGCGTGGTCGGCAACCGCGTATTCGCTGGCGGCCCGGCCGTCATCGTCGCCCCGCAGGCCGCAGCCACCGCTGTCGCCAGCCTCAAGTAACCCAAGGATCGAACATGCGCAGAACATGCCTCGCCCTGGCCGCCGTCGCCCTCCTGGCCGGCTGCGCCACCCCGCCCCCTGCCCCCGGCAGCGCCGCCAGCAAGGTGGTGACCATGGGCCAGCTGGATGACATCGAAGTCGGCCAGATGCGCGTCGCCCGCGAAAACGGCTACCTCACCGTCAACGTGGCGCTGACCAACACCAGCCGCAGCAATCGCACGCTCTACTACCGCTTCGCCTGGCTGGGCAACGACGGCTTCCCGGTGGCCGACGAAGAGAGCTGGAAGGCCCTGCCGCTGTACGGCAAGCAGGCCAAGTTCCTCCCCGCCATCGCCCCGACCCCTGCTGCCCGCGACTTCCGCCTCGAAGTCCACACCCGGTAATCCCATTCAGGAGCACGTTCCATGTTTGCACGCCTTTCCCTCGCCGCCATCGCCATCGCCCTGGTCAGCGGCTGCAGCACCCCGTCGCCGGTTCTCGGCGGCAAGAACATCAGCTACGGCGACAGCAAGGCCGTCGAGCTGGTGACCAACGAGTTCGGTTCCACCGACCTGCAGATGATCGCCGAGAGCATGACCCGCTCCCTGGCCCAGTCCGGCGTGCTGCACGGCCGCCCGGTGGTGCAGGTGTACGACGTGAAGAACAAGACCAGCGAGTACATCGATACCCGCGAGATCACCACCTCGATCAAGACCCAACTGATGAAGTCCGGCGCCGCCCGCTTCGCCAGCGACAACACCGAGATGCAGAGCCAGGTCGACCAGCTCAAGCTGCAGAACCAGAGCGGCCTGTACAAGAAGAAGACCGTGGCCAAGACCGGCAACATGATCGCCGCCAAGTACCGCCTGGAAGGTTCGATCAGCTCGATCGTCAAGCGCAGCAGCGACTACAAGGACGTGTTCTACAAGTTCAGCCTGCAGCTGATCGACGTGGAAAGCGGCCTGGCCGAGTGGATGGACGAAAAAGAAATCCGCAAGACCACGGAGCGCTGATCGATGCGTGCATGGATGGCAATCATCGGCCTGGCCTGCGCCTTCGGTGCGCAGGCGGCCCCCAAGGTGGCGGTGACCGACCTGGCCTACCAGGCGCAGGTGGAGGAGTACATCCACACCATCAACGCCCAGAGCAGCGGCCAGGCCGGCATGTACCACGCCAGCGGCCAGTCGAGCTACAGCGAGTACGAGAGCCTCAACAGCTACATCGAGCAGACCGAACTGCGCAAGTTCGGTGGCGACATCAAGGGTGAGATCCTCAAGACCGGCATGTTCCAGCTGGTCCAGGGCCGCCCTTATACCGCCGACTCGAAGGAAGACGTCTACGACGTGATCCGCCGCATCAAGAACGGCGCGTTCAAGGGTGCCGACTACGTGCTGTTCGGCACCCTGTCGGACATCGACTTCCAGCAGGACATCAACTCGCTGGACCACACCGACAGCTACTCGGCGGTGCTGGGCCTGACCGTGGTCGCCGACTTCAGCCTGATCAACACCCGCACCTACGAGATCACCTCGGCGTTCACCGCCATGGGTGAGGGGCAGGACACCAAGTTGGTGAAGGGCCAGGACCGCCGCGTGACGCTGAACCGTCCGCGGGTGGTGCGGGATGTGTCGAAGGCGCTGGGCGAGGATGTGGCGCAGCAGCTGGCCGAGCAGTTGGGCGGTTCCGTGCCCGGGCAGCCGAAGCAGCCACGCGGCCGGGACAACCTGCCGCCGGATGAGCCGGCGCAGGTGCTGAACTAAGCCAGACGCAATCCCTGTAGGAGCGGCCTTGTGCCGCGAAAGGGCTGCAGAGCAGCCCCAGCGATTCATGCATTACTGCTGCCAGGGCCGCTATGCGGCCCTTTCGCGGCACAAGGCCGCTCCTACAGGGGAATCATCAGGGTCTGGCACTGCCTTTCCAGCCGCCACCCAAGGCCAGGAACACCCCGATCTGCCCCATCGCCACCTGGCTGTTGGCCGCCGCCAGCTGCGCCCGCACGTCTGTATAGGTCCGCGTCGCCTGCAGATCCGCCAGGAACGACTCACGCCCCACCTGGTAACGCAGATGCGTCTGGTCCGCCGACTCCTTGGCCGAGCGCTCCGCCTCGGCCAGTGCGTCGCGTCGATCCAGCAACGCGCTGTACTGCGCCAGGCGGGTCTGGGTTTCGCGAATGGCGTTGAGCACCACCCCGTCGAAATGCGCCAGCGCCGCCTGGGTCGAGGCCTCGGCCATGTGGATGCGCGCGCGGGTACCGTTGGTGGGGATGTTCCAGCTGATCTGCGGGCCGAAGCCCCAACGGTTGGTGGCCGGCTCGCCGAGGTTCTCGAGAATGCCGATGGTGCCCACCTGGGCGCCGATGCTGATGTCCGGGTACAGCGCGCCGGTGGCCACGCCGATGCTGGCGGTGGCCGCCGCCAGCTGGCGCTCGGCCTGACGCACGTCCGGGCGGCGCTTGAGCAGGGCCGCGCCGTCACCGACCGGCACCAGCTGCGACAGATGGGGCAGTTCGGCGCAATCGGCGGTGCCGGCGGGCAATTGCTCGACCGGCTTGGCCAGTAACGCAGCAAGGGTGTAGAGGCCCGCCTCACGTTCGGCCTTGAAGCGCGGCAGTTCGGCGCGCAGGGACTTGAACTGGGTCTGCGAACGGGTGACCTGGGTCTCGTCGCCACGCCCGGCGTCGCGCAGGCGCTGGGTCAGCTGCACGCTCTGCTGCTGCAGGTCCAGCGATTCGCGGGCGATGTGGTATTCCTCGTTGGCCGAGCACACCTGGGTATAGGCCTTGACCACATCGGCCACCAGGGTGATGCGCGCGGTGTCGGCGGCGGCCTGCACCGCGTCGGCGTTGGCCTTGGCGGCCTCGGTGCCGCGTTTGAAGGTACCCCACAGGTCGAACTGGTAGCTGGCGCTGATGATCGCTTCGCCGATATTGGCCACCGGCACTTTCTCCGGCTGCAGGAAGGCCTCGCCGGACTCCTGCAGACGCTGGGCGCCCAGCTTGACGCCACCGTTGAAACCACCCTGGGACTCGGCCACCTCCACCTGGGCACGGGCCTTGGCGATATTGGCGGCGGCCACGCGCAGTTCGGTGTTGGCGCTCAGGGCCTGGCGCACCAGCTCGTTGAGCCGTTGATCCTGGTACAGCTGCCACCAGTCCTCGGGCACCGGCGCCGAGACCACGCTGTCGGCGTCCTGGCGCAGCGGCCCATTGAGGTCGCCGCGCTGCACGGCGGCGTCCTTGGGCAGCTCGTAGTCAGGGCCGACCATCATGCAGGCGCCCAGGGACAGGCACAGCCCCGCCAGGATCAGCTGTTTCATGGATGCTGGCCCTCGATGATCGACACCGTGGCGGTGCGCCCGGCGATCATGCGGAAGTCCTGCGGCACTTCGTCGAAGGCAATGCGCACCGGAATCCGCTGGGCCAGGCGCACCCAGCTGAACGCAGGATTGACGTTGGGCAGCAGGTTGGCGCCGCTGCTGCGGTCGCGGTCCTCGATGCCGGCGGCCAGGCTCTGCACGCGGCCACGCAGGCGGGTGTTGTCGCCCATCACGCGGATCTCCACGGCGTCGCCGATATGAATACCGCCCAGCTTGGTCTCTTCGAAGTAGCCGTCAACGTGGTACGAGGCGCTGTCGACCACCGACAGCACCGGGCGCCCGGCGCTGACGAACTCGTGGGCGCGCGGGGCGCGGTCGTTGAGGTAGCCGTCCACCGGGCTGCGCACCACCGAGCGGTCGAGGTTGAGCTGGGCCACATCCACCTGCACCTGGGCCTCGTTCACCGCCGAGCGGGCGCGGGCTTCGCGGGACTGGCTCTCTTCAAGCTGCTCGGCCGCCACCAGGTTGCCCAGCTTGCGGTTGCGCTGCGCCTCGCGGGAGGCCTGGGCCAGGGTCTCCTGACGCTCGGCCAGGGTCGCCTTGGCCTGGCGCAGGGCCAGGGTGAAGCGGTCCTGGTCGATGGTGAACAGCACGTCGCCGCGCTTGATGGTCTGGTTGTCACGCACCTCGACCTTCTGGATCAGCCCGGACACATCCGGGGCGATCTGGATCACGTCGGCGCGGATATGACCGTCGCGGGTCCAGGGGGCGAACATGTAGTACACCACCATCTGCCACACGAGCACGGCGGCGAAGGTCACTACCAGCAAGGTCAGGACCACGCGGCCCAGGGTCAGCAAAGGTTTTTTCATGGCAGCATCAGGCTTCGGCAAAAGTGGTCCACCGCGCCAAGCAGCACGGCATACAGGGCAACGTTGAACAGCGCCCGGTGCCAGACCAGGCGGTAGAAATGCAGGCGCACCAGCACCGCGTGCACCCCGAGGAACAGCAGGTAGGTGCCAAACATCATCACCAGCAGCGTGGGCAGGAATACCCCGCTGATATCCAGTTCACCGATCACAGGGGCGCTCCGTCGAGCCCGGGGGGCAGTTGCGTTTGCTCGGCAGGCTCGAGCATCACTTCCACGCCCGGCAGCAGCGCCAGGCGCAGGCCGCTCAGGGCGTGCAGCAGGTGGGTGCGGGCGTCGCCGCGTTCGTACAGCTCGTCCAGGTTCAGCGCCAGGCGCGCACGCTCCATGTTGCGCAGCAGCGCCGCCGGGGCATGCAGGCGCTCGCCGGCGCGCAGGCAGGCAGCGTAGTGATTGCCGACCTCCTCGATCACCGTGCGCAGGCGCTCGCGGGCCTCGGCGCCGGCACGCGGCAGGTAGGCCAGCAGGTCGAGCAGGTTCAGGCCCACGCGCAGGTCGCGCAGGGCCACGCCGCTGTCCTGGCCGGTCTGCGACAGGCGTGGCAGGTGCTGCATCAGCCGGTCGAGCATCTGCACGCCGACCTGGCGGTGCTCGGCCAGGGTGGCCGGCGCGGTCATCTCGACGATGTCGCGCCAGGTGAAGCGGGTCATGCGCTTGGCCGCCAGCTCCACGCCGAACGGGCGCACCACCAGGGTCCAGATGAAGGCGAACAGCAGGCCCACGGGGCCGGCCAGGTTGGCGTTGATGAAGGTGAAGAAGTCGGCGTCGTAGGCGCCCTGGATGCTGATGAAGGTCGAGGTGTTGACGATCGTCAGCAGGGTGCCAAGGTAGAAGCGCGGCTGCACGGTCAGGGTGCCGACGCAGATGAACGGCACGGCGAAGGCCAGCACCAGCATCGGGAAGTCGTGCAGGTTGGGCAGCACCAGGAACAGGTACAGGCTGGAGAAGATCACCGACATCAGGGTCCAGAAGAAGAACCGGTAGATCTGCGGCGCCGGGTCGTCCATGGCGGCGAAGAAGCTGCACGACACCGCGGCGAGGATCACCGCGCTGGCGCCATCGTTCCAGCCCAGGCCGATCCACAGGCCGCAGGCGACGATAATGGCGGTGACGGTGGAGAACACCGAATAGAGCATCAGGCCACGGTCAAAGAACGGCGTCAGCCGGCCCAGGCGCCAGTGACGGTAGACCGCGCGCCACGGCGTGGCGTCGTCCTTGCGCAGTGCGTGCTGCAGGGTGCAGCAGTCCTGCCAGAGGTCGGTCCATTCGGTCAGGCGATAGAGGGCATTGGACAACAACAGCTCGGCACGCTGGTCGATGGCAGCGGCGCCGGGCTGCAGACGGTCGATCTGCTCGTGCAGGGCGGTCCAGCGCGCCACCGAGGCGCTGTCGGCAGTGCCCTTGAGCCACTCACGGGCAGCGTCGAGTACCGGCTTCAACTGAGCGAACTGGGCCGGGGCGCGGCCCTCGAGGGCGATCAGGGCGTCGTCCAGGGCATCGATCACCGGCAACAGGTGGATCATGCGGCCACGCAGCTCACGGGCATTTTTCAGGGTGTGCGGGCCGGCGCCTTCGTGGCCGAGCTGGCCGATCATCAATTCCAGCGAATTGAAGGTGGCGACCATCGCGCCACGCATGCCGCCGACCTTGTCGGCGCTGGCCTCGCGGGCCAAATAGGTATCGCTGTAGCGGATCGCCTCGGCGAACCAGTTGCCGGTCGCGCCCACCACCACCGGTGCCAGCCGGCGCGGCCAGAAAATCGCGCCGACCACCGCCGCGCAGACGATGCCCAGGCAGATCTCCTGGGCCCGGGAGGAAGCCACATCGAACACTGCCAGCGGGTTGTCGACCACCGCCAGGGCGATCATCGGCAGGGTGTAGCCAGCCAGCATCAGCACGTAGTTGTTGGCCGTGCGCAGGTTCAGCGAAAGGAACAGCAGGGTGCCGGTCCACAGGGCGATGGCAATGCTCAGCAGCAGCGGCGACTGCACCAGCGGCGGCACCAGGAGAATCGCCCCGCCGGCGCCCAGCAACGTACCCAGCGCCCGGTACAACGCCTTGGAGGTGGTCGGGCCGAGGAACGGGCTGGAGACGATGTACACCGTGGCCATGGCCCAGTACGGGCGCGGCAGCTGCATCAGCAGGGCGATGTACAGGGCGATCATCGACGCGGCGAAGGTGCGCACGCCGTAGAACCAGTCACGGGCCGGTGGCACCGAGCTGAAGAAGCCGCTCATGGCATCACGCCCGCGGCTTCGAACGCCTGGATCACCCGCAAGGTGGCGTCCAGGTCGGCCTGGTCGATACCGCCGAGCACCTCACGGCGCAGGCGCACCAGCTCGCCTTCGATGGACTCGGCCAGGGCGCGGCCCTCGACGGTTAGGCTCAGGGCCTTGGCGCGGCGGTCCAGAGGATCCTCGCTGCGGCAGACCAGGCCGGCCTTGCACAGCTGGTCGAGCAGGCGCACCAGCGACGGGCTTTCCAGCCCGGCCGCCTGCGCCACCGCCACCTGGTGCACACCGTCGCCCAGGCGCACGATCATCAGCAGCGGCACGGCGCAGGCTTCGGAAATGCCGTAGCCGGTCAGGGCGCCCTGGCACAGGCGACGCCAGTGACGGGCGGCCACGACCATGCCGCTGCTGATTTTCAGGTGCAGTGCGTCGAGAGACATGTGGGAACCGAGGATATTCATAGTTTGCTAACTATCAATATACGCCCTGCCCTACCCCTGTCGTCAACCGGGGGTGACGGAGGGAGACGATGAAAGGTTGTTCATCTACCCGGATATCACGATCTCTGTAGGAGCGGCCTTGTGCCGCGAAAGGGGTGCGAAGCGCCCCCATGTTTCGTGCATCAAGCTGATATCGCCGGGGCTGCTACGCGGCTCTTTCGCGGCACAAGGCCGCTCCTACAGGGGCCGCGCTGAACCTTGCCTCACGGCTGGATCTGGTCTTCCAGCTTCATGGTCAGCGCCAGGGTGCTGCCCATCTGGATCGCCTGGTCGCGCCAGCCCAGGTAGCGCGCCGCGTCGCAGCTGCTGAAATGCACGGCCAGCTCCTCGGCCGCCTGCATCACGCCGGTCGCCGCCGCCAGCTCCAGCCAATACAGCCCGGCCTTGGTGTCCGCCTCGACATACAGCCCATGCAACAACCGGTAACCCACCTCGAAGCGGCAGCGCGTCTCGCCGCGCTGGGCACCGCGCAGGAACCACTGGTAGGCCTCGAGCAGGTCGACCTGCCACACCTGGTCGCCCTCGCACACCTCTTCCTCGTACAAGTCGCCCAGCGCCGCGGCGGCATGCACCATGCCCCGCTCGAAGGCATGGCGGTAGTATTCGGCCGCGTTGGTGTACGAGACCTCCACGCCCTTGCCGAAGTAATGCTGCTGGCCCAGGTTGAACCAGGCCGCGGCATTGCCCTGCAGGGCGGCCATGCGCAGCAGGTGCCCGGCCAGCACGGTGTCGCCACGCCAGTACTTGCCGTTGAGCCAGATCCAGCCCAGGTCGTTGAGCGCCCCGACATTGCCCAGCAATGCCTGGCGGCACAGGTCATGGTAGACCGCCTGCAGGTCGACCGCCTCGTCCAGCCGATCAGTCAGGCCGAAGCGCTCGCCGCTCAGGGCCTGCTGGCTGGGCATGCCGATCCCGGCGAACAGCCTGTGGCGCTGCCCGGGGCGTGCCGGGACCGGGACGATCCGCTCGGGGAGAAGCCGGGCGAGCAGCGAATGGATATTGCTGGCGGCAGACATGTTCATCCTCATTGAACGACCCACAGCTCCAACCTCCACTGTGGTGAGGCGTGATTCTGCGCGATGCCACGACAAAACCTGTCGCGAACGAATTGATCCCAGGCAACCAAATGCATCTTCCTTGATCTGAGCACGCTGTGGCCAATTGCCATGCCCTACCCGTGCCGCCATCCTATGCCGGCAAGCCTAGACAAGGACGTTTCCTTTTGCCGTTCGCCACCACCCGCGCCACCCTCAGCCGCCAATGGGCCCTGCTCCGTCAGTTGCCCAGCCGCTCCCCCGGGATCACCAGTGCCGAACTGGTGTGGCGCCTGCGTGACGTGGGCTTCACCGTCAGCAAACGCACGGTCGAGCGTGATCTCAACGAGCTGTCGCTGATCTTTCCGTTGGAGCGCAACGACAAGAGCATCCCGTTTGGCTGGCACTGGTCGGCCAATGCCGGTGGCGAGCTGCGTGGGAATTTCGATCTGCAGGGTTATCTGCGCGGCGATACGCTGCAGCCCGGGCAAGGGGAAGGCGTCGAATTGCAGGCATGGATCAGCGACCTGCTGGCCCGCCGGCTGCGCGAAGCGCCGTTGACCGCCGACATGCAGCTGACCGCCCTGGAGCAGGGGCACCGGCTGCGGGCGACGGTGGCGGATGGCTGGCCCCTGCGGTTGTGGTTGCTGAGCCAGGGGCAAGGGCTGGTGGTGGAAGCGCCGCAGGCGTTGCGCGAGGAGATAGCGCGGACATTGGCCAGTGCGGCGGCGCAATATCGGGATTGAGTTTTGCGTGATCTTCTTCGCGGGTAAACCCGCTCCCACAGGGTCCATGCATAACCTGTGGGAGCGGGTTTACCCGCGAAGAAGGCAACACCGGCAGCACGAATCTAGCGCTGCATGCCCCAGCGCCGCACGGTCAGCCGCTCCAGGGTGTTGAACACCAGCCCCTCCACCAGCAGGCCGATCAGGATCACTACGGCCAGCCCGGCAAACACCTTGTCGGTGTACAGCTCGTTGCGGTTCTGGAAGATGTACCAGCCCAGTCCGCCCTTGCCGCTGCTGGCACCGAACACCAGCTCGGCGGCGATCAGCGTGCGCCAGGCGAAAGCCCAGCCGATCTTCAGCCCTGACAGGATCGATGGCAGCGCCGCCGGTACCAGGATGTGCAGCACCAGGCGCAGGCCGCGCAGCCCGTAGTTGCGTCCGGCCATGCGCAGGGTCTCGGACACGCCGAGAAAGCCCGCGTAGGTGTTCAGCGCCAGCGCCCACAGCACCGAGTGCACCAGCACGAAGATCAGGCTGTTGTCACCCAGGCCGAACCAGAGCAAAGCCAGCGGCAACAGGGCGATGGCCGGCAGCGGATTGAACATCGAGGTCAGCGTGCCCAGCAGGTCGCGCCCCACTTGCGTCGAGACGGCCAGGCTGGTCAGGCCGAAGGCCAGGACGATGCCCAGCACATAGCCTTTGAGCAGCACCACCAGCGATACGCCGACCTTGGCCGGCAGCTCGCCGCTGAGCAACCCGTCCCACAACGCGCTGGCGGTCTGCAGGAAGCTCGGCAGCAGCAGGTCGTTGCCGGTATAGCGGGCCACGGCCTCCCAGACCACCGCAAGCAGTACCAGGATCACGGCCTTGCGCAGCCAGCCCTGCTGCCACAAGCGTTGCACCGCCGGCAGCTCGCGCTCCAGCGGCACACCCGGCAGGGGTTGCAGCTGCACTTCGTATTCCTGGCGTACAGGTGTCGTTGTCATGCCCTGGCTCCTGTCAGTAGGCGATACGGATATCGTTGAAGCCCAGATCGTCCGCTGGCGTCGAGGCATCGGCCTCGTCGAACAGCAGCCGGTGGATGCGCCGGGCACTGGCCTGGAAGTCGCTGGCACCGAGGCTGCCGAGATCGTACTGGTGGCTGTGCACCTCGGCCCGCACCCGCCCGGGGTGCGGCGACAGCAGCAGGATACGATTGCCCACCACCAGTGCCTCTTCTATGGAGTGGGTGACGAACAGCAGGGTGAAGCGCACCTCCTCCCACAGCAGCAGCAGTTCTTCCTGCATCTTGCGCCGGGTCAGGGCGTCGAGGGCGGCGAACGGTTCGTCCATCAGCAGGATCTTTGGCTGCGTGGCCAATGCCCGGGCGATGGCCACGCGGGCTTTCATGCCACCGGAAAGGGTATGCGGATAGGCATCGGCGAAGGCGGCCAGGCCGACCTTCTCCAGGTAGTGCAACGCCCGCTCCTCGGCCTCGGCGCGCTTGAGTTGGCCGGACACCAGCAGCGGGAACATCACGTTCTGCTTCACCGTCTTCCACGGCGGCAACTGGTCGAATTCCTGGAACACCACGATACGGTCCGGCCCTGGGCCACGCACCGGCTGGCCCTGGAGCAGGATCTGCCCTTCCCGGGGTTCGATGAAGCCGGCCACGGCCTTGAGCAAGGTGGACTTGCCGCAGCCGGACGGGCCGAGCAGGACGAAACGGTCGGCGCGGTCGACCTCGAAGCTGACCTGGTGGGTGGCCCGCACCACGCGCTGGGCGGTGCGGTATTCAAGGCTCAGGTTGTCCACCGCCAGCAGCGGTGGGGTGGCGACACGGCTCAGGTTGCTGGCCGTGTGGCCTGGCAATGGGGCGGTCATCGGCGCTCAGCTCCCTTGCAACGGGCGTTCATCCTGGAAGAAATAGTCCTTCCACGATTCGGGCTTGTTCTTTATCGCGCCGACCCGGTAGAGGAACTCGGCCAGTTTGTAGGTGTTCTTCGGCGTGACGGTGAATTCGTACTGCGGGTTGTCGATCAGCTTGATCAGCGCCTCGCGGTCGATCTTGGCCTTGGTCACTCGGATGTAGGTGTCGGCGGCGGCGGCCTTGTCCTTCTGGGCGAAGTCGGCGGCTTCAGCCAGGGCATCGACGAAGGCCTTGTAGGTCTTGGGATTGTCCTTGCGGAACTTCTCGGTGGCGAACAGCAGGGTCGGTGAGTTGGGGCCGAGCAGGTCGTAGCTGTTGAGCACCACGTGCACGTTCTTGTTGGCCAGCACCTGGTCCTGGAACGGCGGGTTGGAGAAGTGCCCGTTGAGCTCGGTGCCACCGGCCAGCAAGGCTGCGGTGGCATCGGGGTGCGGCACGGCCAGGGTGTACTTGTCGAGGCGGTTGTATTCCTTGTCGCCCCACTGCAGGGCGGCGGCGTACTGCAGGAAGCGCGACTGCACCGACACGCCCACCGCCGGGACGGCGATACGGTCCTTGTCGGAGATATCGGCGATGGTCTTCACATTCGGGTTGCTGCTGACCAGGTAGTACGGGAAGTTGCCCAGCGAGGCGACGGCCTTGACGTTCTGCCGGCCGCGGGTTCTATCCCACACGGTGAGCATTGGCCCGACGCCGGCGCCGGCGATGTCCACCGAGCCGGACAGCAACGCGTCGTTGATCGCCGCGCCGCCGGACAGCTGGGCCCAGTCGACCTTGATGTCGAGGCCCTGCTCCTTGCCGTGCTTCTCGATCAGTTGCTGGTCACGGACCACGTTGAGCAGCAGGTAGACGATACCGAACTGCTCGGCGATGCGGATCTGCCCTTCGGCGTGGGCCACGGTCGGCGCCGCCAGGCTGCCTAGAACCAAGCTGGCGCCCAGGCCGATACTTGCCGCCAGGCGGCTGATGGAGTTGCGCATGGTGTGTTTCCTCAGTCGTCAGAACGGGGCATCGCCCTGGATGGTGGTGCGGTAAAGCTTGCGCCGCAGGTGCGCGGGGCAACCGCTGGCCAGGTGGATCAGCGAGCGGTTGTCCCAGAACACCAGGTCGTGGGGCAGCCATTGATGGCGGTAGATGTTCTGCTCCAGCACGCTCAGGGCGTACAGCTGTTGCAGCACGTCGCGGCTCTCGTCATCCGGCAGGCCGACGATACGGGTGGTGAAGCCTTCGCTGACGAACAGCGCCTTGCGGCCGTTTTCCGGGTGGGTGCGCACCACCGGGTGGATGACCTCCTGGACCTGGGCCAGTTGCTCGGCGGTCAGCGTCGGGCGCCAGTTGCCTTCGAACCTGGTCTCGGCGTAACGGGCGGTGTAGGAGTGGGCGGCGCTGCGGCCCTCGACGACCCGACGCAGGGCCTCGGGCACGGCGTCCCAGGCCTTGTGCATGTCGGCGAACAAGGTGTCGCCGCCCTCGCTGGGCAGCTCCTGGGCGTGCAGCATCGAGCCCAGGCTCGGCAGCTCCTTGTACGACAGGTCCGAGTGCCAGAACTTGCCGGCATCGCCCAGGCCGACGTTGCGGCCGTCCTCGACGATGTTGGACACGATCAGTATCTCGGGATGGCCGGCGAGCAGGAACTGCTTGAGCACATGGATCTGCAGCTCGCCGAAACGGCGGCTGAAGGCGATCTGCTGTTCAGGGATGATGCGCTGGTCGCGGAACACCAGGACGTGGTGGTCCAGGTGGGCGCGGTGGATACGGGTGAAATCCTCGGCGTTGACCGCACGGGCCAGGTCGAGGCCGATGATCTCGGCACCGACGGCGCCGGGGAACGAGCGGATGTCGAAGGTTTGCGGCAGGGCGCTGTCGATGGTCGACAAGGCGTTCGAGGCGGCTGGCATTGTTCACTCCCACGCAGTGCGCGACTTCAGGGCGCGCAACGATCGGAAACGCACGGGGATTGCCCGTGTGGGTTCGAGTCGTGCGGCGCGCCGATTGGTCGGCGGGTACGCAGTGGGAGTGACTATAAAGTCATAAGAACAGTATTTTAAATACCGTTACGGCATATCCATATGAAGGGGTTGCACTTCAGGCCATACGCCGACCTGTAGGAGCGGCCTTGTGCCGCGAAAGGGCTGCGAAGCGGCCCCGGCGATCTTTGCTCAATGCTGAAATCCTGGGGCCGCTTCGCAGCCCTTTCGCGGCACAAGGCCGCTCCTACAGGGGGCCCGTAATGACTGTCAGCGCTCGCGCAGCGCCTCGCTGCGGGCCTTGATGATCGGCTTGAGCAGATAGCTCATGATGGTCTTCTTGCCAGTCATGATATCCACCGTGGCCACCATCCCCGGGATGATCAACAGCGGCTTCTCGTCCGTGCCCAGATGGCTCTTGTCGGTACGCAGCTTGATCAGGTAGTAGGTGGTCTTCTTGTCTTCGTCGGTGATGGTGTCGGCGCCGATCTGCTCGAGCTTGGCCTTCATGCCGCCGTAGATGGTGTAGTCGTAGGCGGTGAACTTGACCGTGGCTTCCTGGCCCGGGTGCAGGAAGGCGATGTCCTTGGGCAGGATCTTCGCCTCGACCACCAGGGTGTCGTCCAGTGGCACGATCTCGATGATGTCACTGCCCGGCTGGATCACCCCGCCGATGGTGTTGACCAGCAACTGCTTGACGATGCCGCGCACCGGCGAGATGACCATGGTGCGGTGCACGCGGTCATCCAGCGCCTTGCTGGTGGCGGTGGCCTTGTTCAGCTCGGTGCGGGCCTCGTTGAGCTGGGTCAGCGCCTCGCTGCGGAACTTGCCGCGGGTCTCCTCGATCTTGCTCTCGACTTCCTTGATCGCCGCCTCGGCACGGGGGATGGCCAGGGCGGTGGAGTCCATCTGGCCACGGTTCTCGACCTCGGCGCGGCGCAGGCGCAGCACCTCGACCTGGGAGATCGCGCCCTGGGCCACCAGCGGCTCGGACATCGCGATTTCCTGGCGCAGCAACTGCAGGCTGTTGGCGTACTGGGCGCGCTTGGAGTTGAACTCGCGCAGTTCCTGCTGCTTCTGCACCAGCTGCTGCTGCAGGCCGCCAAGCTCGTCCTGCAGCTGCTGGCGACGGCTCAGGTACAGCGACTGTTCGTTGGCGGCCTGGCTCGGCGCGGCCTTGCGCAGCTCTTCGTCGATCTGCAGCGGCTTGTCCTCGACCTCGGCCGTCAGGCGCTGCACGCGCAGGGCCATGGCCAGGCGCGAGGCCTCGGTCTCGTCGACGTTGGAGGCGAAGCGGGTTTCATCCAGGCGCAGCAGCGGCTGGCCGACCTCGACGATCTCCCCTTCCTTGGCGAATATCTCGGCGACGATGCCGCCCTCAAGGTTCTGGATCTTCTGCACCTTGGAAGACGGGATGGCCTTGCCCTCGCCGCGCGTCACCTCGTCGATGGGCGCGACGCTGGCCCAGATGATGAGGAACAGGAAGAACGCGATCACGCCCCAGATGGTCAGGCGCACCACCCGTGGCGCGTCCTCGATCAGCGCCTTGTTGACCTCGGGCAACGGCTGCCCGGCCAACGACTCGGAGCCCTTGAAGTAGCGGCGCAGGTTGTCCTTGAAACGCCCGATATCCAGCTTATGCAACACTGATCTGCCCCTTCTTCAGCGCATCCATGACGGCGGCTTTCGGGCCATCCGCGACGATCTGTCCACGATCGATGACGATCAATCGGTCCACCAGCGACAGCAACGACGCCCGGTGGGTGACCAGCAGCACGGTCTTGTTCTCGATCACCGCGGCCAGGCGCTGCTTGAGACGCTCCTCGCCGGTGTTGTCCATGGCGCTGGTGGGTTCGTCGAGCAGCAGGATCTGCGGGTTGAGCAGCAGTGCCCGGCCCAGGGCGACGTTCTGCCGCTGGCCGCCGGAGAGGTTCTGGCCACGCTCGCCGACCTGCAGCTCGTAGCCGTCCGGATGCAGGCGGGCGAATTCGTGCACGCCGGCAAGCTCCGCGGCCTGGAGGATCAGCTCGTCCTCGATGTAGCGGGCACCGCTGACCAGGTTGTCGCGCAGGGTACCGGCCAGCAGCTGGATGTCCTGGGGCACGTAGCCGATGTTGTGGCGCAGTTCACTGACGTCGATCTGGCGAATGTCCACGCCATCGACCAGCAGCGAGCCGTTGTCCGGCTCGTACAGGCCGACGATCAGCTTGGCCAGGGAGCTCTTGCCCGAGCCGCTGCGGCCGATGATGCCGACCTTCTCGCCCGGGCGAATGTTCAGGTTGATGCCCTTGAGCGCCTGGTTCTGCTGGTTCGGGTAGGTGAACTCGACGCCGCGGAATTCGATGGCGCCCTGCAGCACCTGGCGGCTCAGCGGGCGCTCCTCGAAGTTGCGCTCCTGGGGCAGCTCCATCATCTGGTCGGTGGCGACCATGGTCACCTTGGCTTGCTGGTAGCGGGCCAGCAGGCCGTTCAGCGAGCCCAGCGGGCCAAGGGCGCGACCGCTGAGCATGTAGCAGGCCACCAGGCCGCCCATGCTGAGGTTGCCGTCGATGATCAGGTACACGCCCACGCAGATCATCGCCACGCCGGCCAGTTGCTGGATCAGCGCGGTGATGTTCATGGCCAGGCCCGACAGCACCTTCACCCGCAGCTCCAGGCGGCTCAGGGTGCCGAGGGTCTGCTCCCACATGTACTGGCGCTCGCTCTCGGCGTTGTTGACCTTGACCGCATCCAGCCCGGCGAGGGTCTCGATCAGGCTCGACTGGCGCTCTGAGGCCAGGGCCATGGTGCGCTCCATGGTCGCCATAAGCGGCTTCTGCAGGGCGTAGCCGATACCCAGCGCCAACGGGAAGGCCAGGATCGGAATCCACACCAGGTGCCCACCGATGATGGCGATGACCATGAGGATCAGCAACGTGAACGGCAGGTCGATCAGACTGGTCAGGGTCAGCGAGGCGAGGAAGTCGCGCAGGCCCTGGAACTCGTGGATATTCTGGGCGAAGCTGCCGACCCGCGCCGGGCGGTACTTCATCGACATCCCGACAATGCGCTCGAACAGCGTCGCCGAGATGATCAGGTCGGTCTTCTTGCCGGCCAGGTCCAGGCACAGGCTGCGCAAACCCTTGAGGATCAGGTCGAAGACATAGGCACCGGCGATGCCGACCGCCAGCACCCACAGGGTCGAGGTGGCTTGGTTGGGCACCACGCGGTCGTACACGTTCATCACGAACAGCGGCGCGGCCAGGGCGATCAGGTTGATCACCAGGCTGGCGGCGATGGCATCGATGTACAGCCACTTGCTGCGCAGCAGGGTGTCGCGGAACCAGGAGCGCGCGCGCGGGATCAGGTTGCCGTGGTTGACGTCGAACTTGTGCTGCGGCTGGGCGAAGAACACCTTGCCGCTGTAGTCGCCCTGCAACGCTTCACGGGTGACATGCACCTCGCCGCCGTCGCTCTCGCTGAGCAGCAGGCGCGCGGTGTCTTCGTTCTCCCAGCCGAGCAGCACGGCGCAGCGGCCTTCCTTGAGCAGCAGCATCGCCGGCATGGCGATGCTGGGGATCTGCTCGAGCTTGCGCTGCAGCAGGCGCCCCTGCAGCCCGGCCCGGGCGGCTGCGCGGGGCAGCAGTTCGGCGGTCAGGCGCTGCGAGGGCAAGGGTAGCCCGGTGGTCAGCATGGCCCGGCTGGCGGGCTTCTGGTGCAGGACACACAGGGTCAGCAGACTGTCCAGCAGCGGGTCGTCATGCTGACTGCGTGGATCGTGGCTGAGTTGGACTCGACTGACTTCGGATTCCACGCGGCGCTCTCTTCATCCTTGCGGGGGTGATTCAAGGTGCGCCTTTCAGTTCATGCCTGGCAGGTTCACCTTGGGTTTCAGGTCGTTCTGCACAACGGAGGCCATCGGTGCTACGACACCCTGGCTCTTGAGCAGTTGACCAATGGTCGCCTTGATTCGGTACTGAGTAAACATTTGTGTGTTCTTCACCTCTACCAGACGACGCTGGGCGGTGAAGGTTTCATTCTCGCTGTCGAGCAGGTCGAGCAAGGTACGCTCGCCCAGGCCGAACTGCTGCTGGTAGGCGCTGCGCACGCGGTTGCTGTGATCGACATACTGCTGGGCGATCGGCACCTGGGCGTTGGCGTTCTCCAGAGCATTCCATGCCAAGCCTAACTCCTCATTGAGCTGGCGCAAGGCGTTGTTGCGAATGTCCAGGGCCTGGTTGGCCAGGTACGACTTCGATTCCAGGTCGGCCTTGTTGCTGCCACCGGCGTACAAATTGAAGTTCATGCGCAGCATGGCCTGCCATTCGTTGTTGTGGCCGACGGCGCCGTCGAGGTTGTTGTCGGCCGTTCGTCCGAGTTCGGCATCGAAACGTGGATAGAACGTAGACTTTGCCGCTTCGTATTGCTTCTCGGCGGCGGCGATGTCCGACTCAGCCGAACGCAGGATCGGGCTTTCCTCGACCAACTGGTGGCGAGCCTCGTCGAGGGTGGCCGGCAGCAGGTCGACAAATGGCGCGGGCGTGCTTAACTCGTCGGGCATTTGGCCGACGACGCTCAGGTAGTTGGTGTTGGCGTCGGCCAGGTTGGTCTGCTCGGTGATCAGGTTGTTGCGGGCCTGGGCCAGGCGCGCCTCGGCCTGGTCGAGGTCGGCCAGGCGACCGACGCCGCGGCTGGTGCGCAGCTTGATCTGGTCGAGGATGCGCTCGTGGTTGCGCAGGTTGTCTTCGGCCAGGCGCACCATCTCGCGGCGCGACAGCACGTCCAGGTAGACCTGGGCGACGGTCAGCGCGGTGCGCTCGGAGGTCCCCAACAGGGAGTAGGCGCGGGCGTTGACAGTGGCCTGTTGACGGCCAACCTCGCTGGAGGTGGCGAAGCCGTCGAAGACCATCTGCCGCAGGCGGATAGCCGACTCGCCACGGTTCAGGGTCTCCCAGCGGTTGCGGGTGCTCGGGCTGTCGGTGCCCTCACGACCATAGCCGGCGGTCACGTCGACCCGCGGCAAATAGCCGCCCTGGGCAGCGCGCAGCTGATAGTCCGCAGCCGTGCGGGCGTTCACGCCGGCCTGGATTTCCGGATGGACCTCGAGGGCCTTCTGCATGGCTTCGGGCAAGGTTTGTGCTTGAACGAATGTGGCGGCGAGAGCGAAAGGAAGAGCGGTGAACAGTGACGCACGCATTTTTACTGGTTCCCGAGAGAGCTGTTGTCCCAAATCACAGCCGAAGCCGTGCCTGCCCTGGAAAATGGCAAACCCTGATCCTGTATGTAGGAAGCTTCCGAATAGGCAGTGCGATTAATACAAAAGAAAGGGCTTAGCTGGCCAAATATCAATGTGACATTACCTTGGCGATTGTTTAGGATGGCAGCCAGAAGGTCAATAGTTTGGCATAAACTTAATAGCCAGAAATTATAGACGTAAAATTGACGCAAATCAGCGTCAAAAACATTATTTGAAACATTCCATCAGTCGCCGCCCTCGAACGCCGGCCAGGCATGGAAGCCAACTGAACAGGTAGCCCGGAGAGTCCAATGAGCACTGTTGTCGCCATCGTCAAAAGCATTGTTGGCCAAGTCATCGCAGTTTCCCCAGAAGGCATCCGGCGCGTACTGATCGAAGGCGATCGCCTGCTGGCAGGTGAACAGGTAGACACCGGCGCGGGCGGCGCGGTCACCCTGGAGCTGGCCGACGGCCGTGTGCTCGACCTGGGCCGCGACACCCAGTGGAGCGCCGACGCGCCCGACAGCAGCACCGACCTGAGCCAGGCCACCGCCCAGGCAGCGCCCTCGGTCGAAGAGCTGCAACAGGCCATCGCCGCCGGTGTCGACCCGACCACCGAGCTGGAAGCCACCGCAGCCGGCCCAGCCGCGGCAGGCGGCGGCTCGGTCGGCGGCGGACACAGCTTCGTCCTGCTCGAGGAGACCGCCGGGGTGGTCGATCCGAGCATCGGCTTCCCCACTGGCCCGATAGGCTTCGCCAACGGCCTGGCGGTCGAGGAGCTGGGCGGGCTGGACGGCAACGCTGCCAGCACCAACACGACCAACGTCCCGCTCACCACAGGGCTGACCCTGAGCGCCACCCCCACGATCACCGAGGCGGGTGGCGTCATCGTCTATACCGCCACCGTCGGCCAACCACCGCTGACCAACCTGACCGTGACCCTGTCCAACGGCGCCGTCATCGTGATCCCGGCCGGCCAGACCACCGGCACCGTCAACGTCGACATCCCGGCCAACGACACGCCCTACATCGATGGCGGCCAGATCTCCGCGACCATTACCGGCACGACTGGCGGTAACGGCCTGATCGTCACGCCAAGCACCACCCCGGCGGTGACCCAGGTCACCGACACCATCGACACCACCACCGCCACGCTCACCGCGACCCCGAGCGTGACCGAAGGTGGCGTGATCACCTACACCGTGACCTTGAACAACCCGGCCCAGACCCCGGTCACCGTCACTCTGTCCAATGGCCAGACCGTCACCATCGAGGCCGGCAAGTCGTCCGGCAGCGTCGACTTCCAGACCCCGGCCAACGACGTCTATAACAACGGCAGCACCGTCAGCACCACGATCACGGAGGCAACGGGCGGCAACTTCGAGAATCTGGTACCGAACCCGACGCCAGCGCAGACCGTCATCAATGACTCGGTCGATACCACCACAGCGACCTTGACCGCGACCCCGAGCGTCACCGAAGGCGGCGTGATCACCTACACCGTGACCCTGACCAACCCGGCCCAGACCCCGGTCACCGTTACCCTGTCCAATGGCCAGACCGTCACCATCGAGGCCGGCAAGTCGTCCGGCAGCGTCGACTTCCAGACCCCGGCCAATGACGTCTACAACAACGGCAGCACCGTCAGCACCACGATCACGGGGGCAACGGGCGGCAACTTCGAGAAACTGGAGCCGAACCCGACACCAGCGGAAACGGTGATCAACGACTCGGTCGACACCACCACCGCCACCCTGACCGCGACCCCGAGTGTCACCGAAGGCGGTGTGATCACCTACACCGTGACCCTGACCAACCCGGCCCAGACCCCGGTCACCGTCACCCTGTCCAATGGCCAGACCGTCACCATCGAGGCCGGCAAGTTGTCCGGCAGTGTCGACTTCCAGACCCCGGCCAATGACGTCTATAACAATGGCAGCACCGTCAGCACCACGATCACGGGGGCAACGGGCGGCAACTTCGAGAAACTGGAGCCGAATCCGGCACCCGCTGAAACGAAGATCAACGACTCGATCGACACCACCACCGCCACCCTGACCGCGACCCCAAGCGTCACCGAAGGCGGCGTGATCACCTATACCGTGACCCTGACCAACCCGGCCCAGACTCCGGTCACCGTTACCCTGTCCAACGGCCAGACCATCACCGTCAAGGCTGGCGAAAGCACCGGCAGCGTCGACTTCCAGACCCCGGCCAACGACGTATTCGTCAACGGCAGCACGGTCAGCACCAGCATCACCGGTGCCACCGGCGGCAACTTCGAGAAGCTGGAGCCCGACACCACGCCGACCCAGACCGTGATCAGCGACAGCATCGACACGGTGACCGTCAGCATCGCCAGCAATGGCAACGTGACCGAGGCCGAGCAACCGACCTTCACCGTGTCGGTCAGCCAGAAGCTCGACCATGACCTGACCGTGACCCTGTCCAATGGCGCCACCGTGGTCATCAGCGCTGGCCAGACCGAGGCTACCTACAGCCTGCCGGCCCAGGGTGACGACGTGTTCAAGGACGCCAGCTCGGTGACCCTCGGCGTGACCGACGCCAACGTGGCGGGCAAGACCTTCGAGAACCTGCAGCTGGGTGGCGATGCCACCGTGCAGATCACCGACACCGTCAGCGAAGTGGTAGCGACCCTCACCGCCGACAAGACCACTGTGTCCGAAGGCGGTCAGATCACCTATACCGTGACCTTGACCAATGCCCAAGGGCTGCCGGTCAGCGGCCACAATGGCCTGACTTTCACCC
>NZ_JAQMYQ010000055.1:0-35355 GCF_028369275.1 Mitsuaria sp. RG | reverse complement strand
TTTCCTGTTGTAAACCCATGCCCCCGATCCCCAGCTTCATCCTGCGCATCATCGAGCTGCTCAAACGCTATCCTGGCATCATCGCGCTCTACGGTTTCCTCTCAGGGATCGGCAGCTTCATCCTGGTCGACCGCCAGGCCGGGCTGGCCAGCTGGATCGCCATCGTCATGCTGGTCAGCTGGATCTGGCTGATGCTGGAGAACACCCTCACCGAGCTGTTCGCCCGCACCTTCAAGCGCGAGATCCCGCAGCCGCTGCTGCGCTTCGCGACGCAGATGATCCACCAGGAAAGCCTGTTCTTCGTCCTGCCGTTCTTCTTCATCACCACCACCTGGAACAGCGGCCAGCTGATCTTCACCGGCCTGCTCGGCGCCGCCGGGCTGATCTCGATCGTCGACCCGCTGTACCACAAATGGCTGGCGCCGCGGCGCTGGCTGTTCCTGGCGCTGCACACCCTGACGCTGTTCGCCGCGATGCTCACGGCGCTGCCGATCATCCTGCACCTGACCACCGCGCAGAGCTTCAAGCTGGCGCTGATCGCCGCCATGGTGCTGTCGTTCCCAAGCCTGGCCAGCAGCTTCCCGATCAACAACTGGCGCCGCGGCGTGGCCCTGGTGCTGGTGACCCTGGCGGTCGGCGGCGGCGGCTGGCTGCTGCGTTCCTGGGTGCCACCGGCCACGCTGTGGATGACCGATGTGGCGATCAGCACAGAAGTGCTCAACCGCCAGCCGGGCGCCTCGCTGGACGAAGTGGCTGCCAGTCGCATCCGCAGTGGCGGACTGTACGCCTATACCGCCATCAACGCGCCCCGTGGCCTGAACGAACGCATCTACCATGTGTGGCAGCTGGACGGCAAAGAGGTCGACCGCATCGCCCTGGATATTCACGGTGGGCGCAAGGAAGGCTACCGGGCCTGGACCCACAAGCAGAACTTCCCGGCCAATCCGGTGGGCAAGTGGCAGGTGAGGGTGCTGACCGAGGACGGGCAGGTGATCGGGGTGTTGCGGTTCAAGGTTGTGGACGACACCGCCCGCTGAAAAAACCCTGTAGGAGCGGCCTTGTGCCGCGAAAGGGCTGCGAAGCAGCCCCAGGATTTCAGCGTCAAGGCAGAAATTGCCGGGGCCGCTTCGCAGCCCTTTCGCGGCACAAGGCCGCTCCTACAGGAATGCGGCCCGCTGCGCTATGATCAGCCTCTATGCCCTCAGTCAGACGCATGGAGCCTATGACCGTCCCGAGCGCCACCCTGGACACCACCGAGCAGCCCTCGCGCCTGCGCATCGTCGGCGACTGGACCCTGGCCCACTACGCCAGCCTCAAGCGCGAGTGCGAGCGTCTGGGCAGCCAGTACGGCGATGACACCCAGGTCGACCTCAGCCAGCTGGGCCGCCTGGACACCGCCGGCGCCTCGCTGCTGGCCGAGCTGCTGGGCTCCGAGCGCCTGTCGCGCTGCACCGACGAACTCCCCGACGCCAGCCGCGCGCTGCTGAAGAACGTCTACTGCTCGGTGCAGGACTACTGCATCCCGGTCAAGGAGCCTGAGCAACCGGTGCTGCTCCTGCTGCTGGCGCGCATCGGCCGCGCCGTCGACCAGCTGTGGCAGGACACCAACCAGGTGCTGGGCTTTATCGGCCTGATCCTGCAGACCCTGTTCCTGCGCCTGTTCCAGCCGCACCGCTGGCGTGTCACCCCGGTGGTCGCGCACCTCGAGCAGACCGGCCTGGACGCCGCGCCGATCGTCGCCTTGCTAACCTTCCTGGTGGGCGCGGTGGTGGCCTTCCTCGGCGCCACGGTGCTGGCCGACTTCGGTGCGACCATCTTCACCGTCGACCTGGTGGCGTTCTCCTTCCTGCGTGAATTCGCCGTGCTGCTGACCGCCATCCTCATGGCCGGTCGCACCGCCAGCGCGTTCACCGCGCAGATCGGTTCGATGAAGGCCAACGAAGAGATCGACGCCATCCGCACCCTGGGCCTGAACCCCATCGAACTGCTGGTGGTGCCGCGGGTACTGGCGCTGCTGATCGCGCTGCCCCTGCTTACCTTCGTCGCGATGCTCTGCGGCATGATCGGCGGCGCGGTGGTCTGTGCCCTGACCCTGGACATCTCACCGGCCATGTTCCTCTCACTGCTGCAGAGCGACATCGGCGTGCAGCACTTCCTGGTGGGCCTGGCCAAGGCGCCGTTCTTCGCCTTCCTGATCGCCGCCATCGGCTGCCTGGAAGGCTTCAAGGTCAGCGGCAGCGCCGAGTCGGTGGGCGCCCACACCACGTCTGCCGTGGTGCAGTCGATCTTCGTGGTGATCGTGCTGGATGCGGTGGCCGCGCTGTTCTTCATGGAGATGGGCTGGTGACTGAAGCCGTGATCGAAGCCCGGGGCCTGTGCAACCGCTTTGGCAGCCAGAGCGTGCACGAGAACCTCGACCTGGATCTGTACCGCGGCGAGATCCTCGCCGTGGTCGGTGGCTCGGGCAGCGGCAAGTCGGTGCTGTTGCGCAGCATCGTCGGCCTGCGCCGGCCCAACGAAGGCACGGTCAAGGTGTTCGGCCAGGACCTGGCCACCCTCGACGAAAGCCAGCGCTCGCTGGTCGAACGCCGCTTCGGCGTGCTGTTCCAGAAGGGCGCGCTGTTCTCCTCGCTGACCGTCACCGAGAACGTCGCCCTGCCACTGATCGAGCATGCCGGGCTGTCGCGGGCCGACGCCGAGCACCTGGCCGGGGTCAAGCTGGCCCTGGCCGGGCTGCCGATCAGCGCCGCCGACAAGTACCCGGCGTCGCTGTCCGGCGGCATGATCAAGCGCGCCGCCCTGGCCCGCGCCCTGGCCCTGGACCCGGACATCCTGTTCCTCGACGAGCCCACCGCCGGCCTCGACCCGATCGGCGCCGCCGCCTTCGACCAGTTGATCCTCACCTTGCGCGATGCCCTGGGGCTGTCGGTGTTCCTCATTACCCACGACCTGGACACCCTCTACACCATCACCGACCGGGTGGCGGTGCTGTCGCAGAAGAAGGTGCTGGTGGCAGGGCCCCTGGCCGAGGTCGAGCAGACCAACGACCCCTGGATTCACGAATACTTTCACGGCCCGCGTGGCCGGGCGGCCGAAGACGCCGCCCTGCGCGCCCGCCAGGAGCGCTGAACGATGGAAACCCGAGCTCATCATGTCCTGATCGGCCTGGTCACCGTGCTGGTGGTGGCCGGCGCCATGCTGTTCGGCCTGTGGCTGACCAAGTCCAGCGTCGACGACGCCTTCAAGGACTACGAAGTGGTGTTCAACGAGGCGGTCTCCGGCCTGTCCCGCGGCAGCCCGGTGCAGTACAACGGCATCAAGGTCGGCGACGTCAGCAGCCTACGCCTGGACCCGAAAGACCCGCGCCGGGTGCTGGCCCGAGTACGCCTGAGCGGCGATACGCCGGTCAAGGAGGACACCCAGGCCAAGCTGACCCTGGCCGGAGTGACCGGCAACTCATTCATCCAGCTCAGCGGCGGCACCCCGCAGAGCCCCGAACTCAAGGGCAGGGACGGCAAGCTGCCAGTGATCGTCGCCTCGCCCTCGCCGATCTCGCGCCTGCTCAACGACAGCAGCGACCTGGTGACCAACATCAACCTGCTGCTGCACAACGCCAACCTGATGTTCTCCGAAAGCAACATCGAACGCCTGAGCAACACCCTGGCCAATCTCGAGCAGACCACCGGCGCCTTCGCCAGCCAGAAGGGCGGCATCGCCGACGCCATCGAGCAACTGGCCCAGGTCGGCAAGCAGGCCAACGCCACCCTGGCCGAAACCCAGGCGTTGATGCGCAATGCCAACGGCCTGCTCGGCACCCAGGGCAAGCAGGCCATCGGCAGCGCCGAGCAGGCCATGCAGTCGCTGGCCGAAAGCACCGCCACCATCAACAGCCTGCTGCAGGACAACCGCCAGTCCCTGGACGACGGTGCCCAGGGCCTGAACCAGATCGCCCCGGCGATCCGCGAACTGCGTGAGACCCTCAATTCGCTCAAGGGCATCTCCCGGCGCCTGGAAGCCGACCCCAGCGGCTACCTGCTGGGCCGCGACAACAACAAGGAGTTCCAGCCATGATCCCGTCGCTGCGCCTGGCCTTCGCCGCCGCCACGCTGAGCCTGGTATCGGCCTGCTCGATCCTGCCACAGAGCGAGCCTGTGGATATCTACCGCCTGCCGGTGAACCAGTCGGCCCGCGCCGCCGCGCCGCTGGACTGGTCGCTGCGCCTGAACAAGCCGCTGGCCAGCGAAGCCCTGGCCGGGCCGCGTATCGCGGTGATCCCCCAAGGTGACGTGATCAGCAGCTACAAGGGCGCACGCTGGAGCGACCCGACACCGATGCTGGTGCGCAACCGCCTGCTCGACGGTTTCCAGCGCGATGGCCGGGTGCAGCGCCTGAGCGCCGATGACAGCAACCTGCAGGCCGACTACGAGCTGGGCGGCGAGCTACAGGCCTTCCAGAGCGAATACCGCCCGGGCGGTGCGGTGGAGGTGGTGATCCGCTACGACGCGCGGCTGGTGCAGGGCCGCAGCCAGCGCATCCTCGCGAGTAAACGCTTCGAGGTGCGCCAGGCGCTGGGTGAACAGCAGGTGTCAGCGGTGGTCGCCGGCTTCGGCGCGGCCAGCGACCAGCTGGCGCGCCAGGTGATCGACTGGACCGTCAGCCAGGCTCAGGCGAAGAACCAGTAGCAGACGAAGATCGCCGCGATCACCCCGGCCAGCTCGGCCAGCAGGGCGCAGCCGACGGCGTGGCGCACGCGCTGGATGCCGACCGCGCCGAAGTACACCGCCAGCACGTAGAAGGTGGTCTCGGTGCTGCCCTGGACGGTCGCCGCCACCAGCGCCGGGAAGCTGTCCACGCCTTGGGTCTGCATGGTCTCGATCAGCATGGCCCGCGCCGCGCTGCCGGAGAACGGCTTGACCAGCGCGGTGGGCAGGCCCTCGACGAAGCGGGTGTCCAGGCCCATCCAGGTCACCGCGTGACGGATGCCGTCCAGGGCCAGCTCCAGGGCGCCCGAGGCACGCAGCACGCCGACCGCCACCAGCATCGCCACCAGGTAGGGCAACAGGCTCTTGGCCACGTCGAAGCCCTCCTTGGCGCCCTCGACAAAGGCCTCGTACACCTGAACCCGCCTTAATGCGCCGATCACCAGGAACAGCATGATCACACCGAACAACGTCAGGTTGCCGAGGATCGACGACAGGCTGGCCAACGCGGCCGCCGACAGCGTGCCGAGGAAGGCCATGAAACCACCCAGCAACAGGGCGCCGGGAATCAGGTAGGCGAGCACAACCGGGTCCCACAGGCGCAGGCGCTGCATCACCGCCACCGACAGCAGGCCGACCAGGGTCGAGCAGCTGGTAGCCAGCAGGATCGGCAGGAACACCATGGTCGGATCGGGCGCGCCTTGCTGGGCGCGGTACATGAAGATGGTCACCGGCAGCAGGGTCAGCGACGAGGCGTTGAGCACCAGGAACAGGATCTGCGCATTGCTTGCCGTGGTGCTGCTGGGGTTGAGCTCCTGCAGCGAACGCATGGCCTTCAGGCCGATGGGCGTGGCGGCGTTGTCCAGGCCCAGGCCGTTGGCGGCGAAGTTCATGGTGATCAGGCCCAGGGCAGGGTGGCCGGGCGGCACTTCCGGCATCAACCGGGCGAACAGCGGGCCGAGGACCTTGGCCAGCCATTCGACGATGCCGGCCTTCTCGGCGATCTTGAGGAAGCCCAGCCACAGGGTCAGGGTGCCGAACAGCAGGACCATGACCTCCACCGACAGCTTGGCCATGGCAAAGATGCTCTCGACCATCGCGGCGAAGATGCCGGCGTTGCCGCCCACCAGCCATTGGGCCAGGGCGGAGATGGCCGCCACCAGGAAAAAGCCGAGCCAGAGGCCGTTGAGCATCCGTGTGTTCCCCCGTGAAAAATGCCCGAATGATAGCGCAATCGCCGCGCCCTCTGTGGGAGCGGGTTTACCCGCGAACACCGGCAAAGCCGGTGCCAGCCACCGAGTTGTCTGCTTCGCGGGTAAACCCGCCCCCACAGGACCCGATGCGCCACAAAAGAATGCAAAAAGCCCCGACAAGTCGGGGCTCTTCGCTCAGCTCAGTGGCTTACTGGTTGACGGTCTTGCCCGCCACCACAGCCTCTTTCTTGCCTTTTTCCAGCACCAGCGACTGGTAGTACGCCGCGCCTTTCTCGGCGTCGTACATGCCCTGCCACTTGGCGATGACCACCGCAGCCAGGGCGTTGCCCACCACGTTCAGCGCGGTACGGGCCATGTCCATGATGCGGTCGACACCGGCGATGAAGGCCAGGCCTTCCAGCGGAATACCCACGCTGCCCAGGGTGGCCAGCAGTACCACGAAGGACACGCCCGGCACGCCGGCGATACCCTTGGAGGTGACCATCAGGGTCAGCACCAGCAGCAGCTGCTGGCTCCAGGACAGGTCGATGCCGTACAGCTGGGCGATGAAGATCGCCGCAATGCTCTGGTACAGGGTCGAGCCGTCGAGGTTGAACGAGTAGCCGGTCGGTACCACGAACGAGCAGATCGACTTCGGCGCGCCGTACTTCTCCATCTTCTCGATCACGCGCGGCAGCACGGTCTCGGAGCTGGAGGTGGAGTAGGCGAGGATCAGCTCGTCCTTCATGATGCGCATGATCTTGATGATCGAGAAGCCGAACACGCGCGCCACCAGGCCCAGCACCATGAAGGCGAAGAAGGCGATGGCGAAGTACACCAGCAGCACCAGCTTGGCCAGTGGCAGCAGGGAGGCAAAGCCGAAGTTGGCGACGGTGGCTGCGATCAGGGCGAACACGCCGATCGGGGCGTAGTTCATGATCATGTGGGTGACCTTGAACATGGTCTCCGACACGCCCTGGAAGGTACGCACCAGCGGCTCGCGCAGGTCGGCGTTGAGGCTCGACAGGCCCATGCCGAACATCACCGAGAAGAAGATGATCGGCAGCATCTCGCCACGCATCAGCGCCGCGAAGATGTTCGACGGGATCAGGTTGAGCAGGGTCTCGATGAACGCGTGCTCATGCTGCACCTCGGCCGCGGTGGCCTGGTACTTGGAGATGTCGACGGTGCCCAGGGTGCTCATGTCGATGCCGGCGCCCGGGTGGAACACGTTGGCCAGGACCAGGCCGACGACGATGGCGATGGTGGTCACCACCTCGAAGTAGATGATGGTCTTCAGGCCGATGCTGCCCAGTTTCTTCGCGTCGCCAACCCCGGCGATGCCCACGATCAGCGACGAAATCACGATCGGGACGACGATCATCTTGATCAGGCGAATGAAGATGTCGCCGGCCGGCTGGAGGACGTTGCTGATCCACCATGCCTTTTCTGCACTGAAATGATTCAGTAGCGCGCCGACTGCAACGCCCAGCAACAGACCAATCACGATCTGCCAGGCGAGGCTCAGTTTTGCCTTCTTCATGTCATTACCCTTTGTTGTAGTGGTCACGGGCACCGGCCGAAAAGGCGCATGCCAGAGCGGCTAAAAGCCATTCCGGTTGCGCCGGGTCGGTCCGGCGTCCCACTGTAAGGACACCGCGAGCGAACATTGCTGGCGCTCGGGCCGAGGAAAAAGGCGGCAACTATTGCGACGTGGGGAGGGGCAGTCTAATGCCGGAAACGACTACCCTATGCCGAATCGGCATGAGACCGGAAGCCAAAATCGGGCATCGCCAAGCCCTTGATTTTCAACGTTCGGATTTCCGAACAAGACCAAAGCGCCATTTTTAGGCCGATTTGGCAGTAGGACAGAAAGGTGTGAAGTGGCGTGTTCGACAATCCGAATGGCTGAAATGCCACACGAGCTGACCTGTCGGACAACTGAAAATATTTCGATATACGGTAGCGACAAAATGTGTCTGAAGTAAAAAGTCGCTCGTATTAAAGGAAGAAGTCCTACAGGCGCTTCGGAAGCCAGATCGGTCACATCGTCCTGTTCGGACCCAACCGACCTGCAACTTCCGATGCCACCCTCTCCTGACCCGGCCCATGACGGAGGCACTCCCTGTACCCCTAGGCCACTGCGACCCTGAAACAGTCAGAGCGGCCCGGCCCCTTGGTCATGCGCCACCCCTCCTCGGGGCGGCGCATCATAGAAGCCTGAAAGATAAAAAGGTTCAGCTTCTATCTAGTGACACTATTTACAGTGCGCGACCGCTGGTCAGTACCAGTTCGGGTCACGCTTGAGCTGCTCCTGCAGCAAGGCCTTCATGCCCTCGTCCGGCTTGCCCAGCCAGCGGTAGTTGGCATGGCGGGTCGGCGACTTGTCGGCGGGCAGGCCTTCGGGCACTTCCACGAGCATGCCGTAGGCTTCTTCCTTGTCCCAGCTGAAGGCCACGATCATGCGCTTGTAGGTGCAGTTGCCTTCGGACTCGCACAACGGCCCGACCAGGTACTGGTCGCCGTCCTCGGTCACCGCCGACATCTGCTGCGCCGAACTGCCGCTCAGGTTGATCACCCACTCGGGCAGGCGCTCCTCGTTCTTGAGGGTCTTCTGCCAGGTTTTTTGGTATTCGGGGTCCGAGCCGAGCAACTGGTTGGCCCGGACCTGGCCGTCATTGGCCGCCAGCGCCGTCGCGCCGCTGCCCAGCAGCAGCGCGACAACCAGGGCCTTGGGGAGCATCCTGCTCATGGTCATCAACCTCTGCCGCGGCCGAAGAAGAAAGAGGCGACGAACAGCACCAGGAAGACAATGAACAGGATCTTCGCGATACCGGTCGCGGCGCCAGCGATGCCGCCAAAGCCCAGGACTGCGGCGATGATGGCGATGATCAGGAAGGTGATTGCCCAACTAAGCATGATGTTTCTCCTTTTCTTGTGCGAAATCGGTCGATGGCGTCAGAACACCCAACGCTCCTCGGGCTGGACGCGCTCGAGCACGGCAGGCGCGGTGTCGGCACTGGGCAGCGGCTCGGCGGCCTTGACCAGGGTGGTGGCATGGGTGGCCCGCATTTGCGTCAACAGCGCGGTCTGCACCGCCACCTGCTCGGCCAGCCGGGCGGTCTGCCAGCTGTGGTAGAACAGGCCTGCCGCCAAGGTGAGCAGCAGGGCCATGCCGAGGAACAACAGCTGGTGCAGGGGGACTACAGCGCTCTGCGTACGATTGTCTTGGGGGCGATTCATGCCGGCTCCTCCTGCTGTGCTTGTTATCCATTCTGCAAAGGTCATTGCAGCCTGCATGCCAGCCTTAACGCACAACAAAAAATCCTTTTAAATCAGGAAGATATGAAATTCACCCAACTTGATGAGGGACGTATCCTGCACGATGCACCGCAATCGGGCCGTGCGTTTTGCACGACTCGGCCTTCGGCCAGTTCATAGCGATGCCTCCACTCCAGGCCCTCAGATCGGGCTAGCAGCCGATTGCCCGTTATCAACTTCATATTTATCAGCCGCTTAGCCATCATGAAGGCATGCGGCTAGCATGCATGGAGTGGAATCAATCAGAATCGACCATGCAACTTGCCCGATTTTTCCGACACTAATTGAGATCAATCCCAAAGGAGCGCAGGAAATGGAATCAGCCCAGGACAACCAAGGCCGCATTCTGCTGGTGGACGACGAGTCCGCCATCCTGCGTACCTTCCGCTATTGCCTCGAGGACGAGGGCTACAGCGTGGCGACCGCCAACAGCGCCGCCCAGGCCGAGACCCTGTTGCAGCGCCAGGTGTTCGACCTGTGTTTCCTCGACCTGCGCCTGGGCGAGGACAACGGCCTGGACGTGCTGGCGCAGATGCGCATCCAGGCACCTTGGATGCGGGTGGTGATCGTCACCGCCCACTCGGCCATCGACACCGCGGTGGATGCCATCCAGGCCGGCGCCGCCGACTACCTGGTCAAGCCCTGCAGCCCCGACCAGCTGCGCCTGGCCACCGCCAAGCAGCTGGAGGTGCGACAACTGTCGGCGCGCCTGGAAGCCCTGGAAGGCGAGGTACGCAAACCCAAGGACGGCCTGGACTCCCACAGCCCGGCGATGATGGCGGTGCTGGAAACCGCGCGCCAGGTGGCGACCACCGACGCCAACATCCTCATCCTCGGCGAGTCGGGCACCGGCAAGGGCGAGCTGGCCCGTGCCATCCATGGCTGGAGCAAGCGGGCGCGCAAGGCCTGCGTGACCATCAACTGCCCCTCGCTGAATGCCGAGCTGATGGAGAGCGAGCTGTTCGGCCACACCCGTGGTGCCTTCACCGGTGCCAGCGAGAGCACCCTGGGGCGGGTCAGCCAGGCCGATGGTGGCACGCTGTTTCTCGACGAAATCGGCGATTTTCCCCTCACGCTGCAACCGAAACTGCTGCGTTTCATCCAGGACAAGGAATACGAGCGGGTCGGCGATCCGGTCACCCGTCGGGCGGACGTGCGGATTCTGGCGGCCACCAACCTCAATCTCGACGAGATGGTCCGCGAGAACCGCTTCCGTGAAGACCTGCTGTACCGGTTGAACGTCATCACCCTGCACCTGCCGCCGCTGCGCGAGCGCAGCGAGGACATCCTGACCCTGGCCGACCGTTTCCTGGCCCGCTTCGTCAAGGAATACTCGCGCCCGGCCCGCGGCTTCAGCGACGAAGCCCGGGCCGCGCTGCTCAACTACCGCTGGCCGGGCAATATTCGCGAACTGCGCAACGTGATCGAACGGGCCAGCATCATCTGCCCACAGGAATGGGTGGAGATCAGCCACCTGGGCATGGCCGAGCAGTCCGTCAGCAACGCACCCAGGGTCGGCGCGGCGCTGAGCCTGGATGAACTGGAACGCGCCCATATCGGCGCGGTGCTGGCCACCAGCGACACCCTCGACCAGGCGGCCAAGACCCTCGGCATCGACGCCTCCACCCTGTACCGCAAGCGCAAGCAGTACAACCTATGAAATGGCCGATGAAGCTGCGCACGCGGCTGTTCCTCAGCATTTCGGCGCTGGTCACGGTAGCCCTGCTGGGGCTGATGCTGGGGCTGTTCAGCGTGCTGCAGATGGCAGCCCTGCAGCAGCGCGTGGTGCAGGACACCACCCACACCCTGGAGCTGGGCCTGAAGCTGCGCCAGAACCTGGGTGAGCAACTGAACCTGATCCTCGACGAGGACACCGTTCCGACCAGCCTGGTGAACTTGCAGGAGCAGTTCCAGACGCTGCTCAAGCAAGGGCTGGAGCAAGGCGGCGAGCGCACCGGCTTCAGCAAGGCCGCCAGCAACTACCAGGCGTTCGTCCAGGCCTACCGGCAGAGCCCCGCACCCGCCCGCAGCATGGGCGTGGACCAACCCCTCGGCGCCACCTTCAACCAGGTCCGTACCGACCTGCTGGACTCTCACCGCCAGGCCCTGGAGCACATCGCCCGCAGCGAGGAGAAAGCACGCGACCGCGCCCTGCTGATCAGCGGCTTGCTGGGGCTGATGGGCCTCACCGTGCTGGTGCTCGGGTTCATCACCGCGCACAACATCGCCCGCCGCTTCGGCCAGCCGATCGAGGCGCTGGCCAAGGCCGCCGACCAGGTCGGCCAGGGCAATTTCGACGTCACCCTGCCGGTGACCCAGGCCACCGAGCTCAACCAGCTGACCCGTCGCTTCGGCCTGATGGCCGATGCCCTGCGCAAGCACCAGGCCACCAACATCGACGAACTGCAGGCCGGCCAGCAGCGCCTGCAGGCAGTGCTCGACAGCATCGACGACGGCCTGCTGATCATCGATCGCCAGGGCCGCCTGGAACACCTCAACCCGGTGGCCCAGCGCCAGCTCGGCTGGGACCCGAGCCGGCTCGGCGCAAGCCTGGCCGAGGCCCTGCAGCGCCCGGAGCTGGAGAAGCAGCTACGCCAGGTGCTGCGCGGCGGCAGCCTGGACCGCCCGCCGGACGACCTGAGCCTGGAGGTGGATGAGGAAACCCGCCTGCTGACCTACAGCCTGACCCCGGTCAGCCACCCCGAGGGACCGATCCTCGGCGCGGTGATGGTGCTGCACGATGTCACCGAACAGCGTGCCTTCGAGCGGGTACGCAGCGAGTTCGTGCTGCGCGCCTCCCACGAACTGCGCACGCCGGTCACCGGCATGCACATGGCGTTCGGCCTGCTGCGCGAGCGGGTCAGTTTCCCGCCCGAGGCGCGGGAAAACGACCTGCTCGAGACCATCGCCGAGGAGATGCAGCGCCTCACCCAACTGATCAACGACCTGCTCAACTTCTCTCGCTATCAAAGCGGCCTGCAGAAGCTGGAGCTGGCCCCCTGTGCCCTCGACGAACTGTTCGAGCGCGCCCAGGCACGCTTTGCCGAACAGGCTTCGGGCAAGCAGATCGAGCTGGTACGCGAGCTGGAACCGCCGCTGCCGCGTATCCAGGCCGACGTCGCGCAACTCGATCGGGTGCTCGACAACCTGCTGCACAACGCCATCCGCCACACCGGCAGCGGCGGGCGCATCCGCCTGCACGCGCGGCGCCACGCAGAGCGGGTGATCATCAGCGTCGAGGACAATGGCGAAGGTATCGCCTACGGCCAGCAAGGGCGGATCTTCGAGCCGTTCGTGCAGGTCGGGCGCAAAAAGGGCGGGGCCGGCCTGGGCCTGGCGCTGTGCAAGGAGATCGTCCAGCTGCATGGCGGGCGGATGGGGGTGTTCTCACGGCCAGGGCAGGGCACGCAGTTCTATATGGCCTTACCGGTCTGACAGACATTTTCGGTGGGAGCGGGTTTATCGGACCGCCGCACCGCCGCGAACACCGGCGAAGCCGGTGCCAGGCACCGCGCTGGATTCTTCGCGGGTAAACCCGCTCCCACAGGTATCGCGCCAGATTCTAAAAGTTGAGCAAGACAGTTGCTCCCACAGGGGCAAGCTAAATCACTGAGCTGTGTGTTGGGCTTGCGCAGCGATGAGGCTGGCGCAGGCAGTCCAGCCTCAAGGCTCATCATCGATCCGCCGCCCCGCCACCCGCCGCCCCCGGGTAATCAGCTCGGCAAACTGGCGCGCGTTCAGCGGATGGGCGAACAACCAGCCCTGGCCATAGTTGACCCCCTCGCTGTTGAGCAGCACCGCCTGGTCCTCGGACTCGATGCCCTCGGCGATCACCCGCAGGTGCAGGTCGTGGGCCATGCGGATGATGTGCGGCGCCACGCCGCTGCTGGCGGCGTCATGGCCGAGGGCGTCGATGAACGACTTGTCGATCTTCAGGCAGTCCACGGGCAATGTCTGCAAGTACGCCAGGCTGCAATAACCGGTGCCGAAGTCATCGATCAACACCTGGTGCCCCACGTCGCGCAGGGCCTGCAGGTTATCCCGCGCCACCACCACGTCGATCAGCCCGCGTTCGGTCACCTCGAAGGCAATCTGCCGGGGCGCCACCCGATGATGGGCCAACAGCCGCGCCGCCACCCGGCCGATACGCGGCGCCATGACATCGCAGGCCGCCAGGTTAACCGAGATGTACAGCTGGCGGTTGGCCCGCAACAACTGCCCCAGTTGCTCGAGCACCCGCTGCAGGACGAAATCGGTTATCTGGCGAATCTGCCCGGTGTTCTCCGCCAGGGGAATGAACAGCTCCGGGCTGGTCAGGCTGCCGTCCGGGCGGCGCCAGCGCACCAGCGCCTCGGCCCCGACGCAGCGGCGGCTGTCCAGCTCGAAGATCGGCTGGTACAGCACCTGCAGTTCGCCCCGGCGCAAGGCCTGCTGCAGCTCCGAGCTCATCGAGCGGCGCTGCAGGATCAGTTGCAGCACCAGCCAGCCGATGCACGCCGCCAGCACCAGGCTGCCGGGGAACAGCAACCAGAGCAGGCCGTTGAGCTTCAGGGGCAGGCTGGCACGAGGGGCGATCAGCACCAGCTGGTAGTCCGGCGACTTGGTGGACATGCGATAGACCAGGCGGTCGGGCAGTTCGATCAGCGACTTGCCCTGCGGCGGCGGCCAATCGGCGATCGGTGGCCAGGGTTGCGCCGGCCCCAGCACCGGAATGGCCCGCGTGCCCCGGTCCAGCACCACCAGCAGGCTGCCGCCCGGGGGTAGGTCGACCACGTCGGTGAGATGGCCACGGGAGGTCGACACCACGAAGCGGCCCCGGCCCAGCATCAGCGCCGCGAGGTTCTCGTTGGGCTCGGTGGTGGTGTTGAGCCAGTAGCTGTAGGTCGGGCCCTGGATATCAGGGCTGCGCAAAGGTTCGATAGTCCGCTGGCCGCCGCGGTTCGAACAGGCCAGCGAGCCTTCCACATAGGACGCCTCGTAGATGAACCGCGACTTCAGCGCCACCTGCTGCAGTTGCGCCAGCATCTGCGGGTCACAGCCACGCAGGGGTTGCGCCTGAAGCTGGTCCACGCCCTCGCGCAACTGACCGAACACCTGCTCCAGGCGCTCCAGGAAACGCTCACCCTGGGCGTTCATCTGCGCGCTTTCACTCTGCTTCATCTGCTGCAAGGCGACGTTGACGCTGATCGCCAGCAACAGCACGGCACTGGCCAACGCCGCGAGCGCGGCCAACAGCCAGGGTCGGTGGAAAAATTGACGCACCGAAGCGAGGAGGTCAAACATGCGTGGCATCCAGTTGAATACCAAAGGTATAGCAACTGAATCGGAGCTTGGCGCGGCCGCTGGGCATATGGATTATCAGGATTGATCCATCCCCTGTGTAGGAGCGGCCTTGCGCCGCGAAAGGGCTGCGCAGCAGCCCCGGCAATCTTGAGTCAAGTTCAAGATCCTGGGGCCGCGCTGCGGCCCTTTTCGCGGCACAAGGCCGCTCCTACAGGGTCAAGCTACTCAGTCTCACCGCTTGCGGTTGAGCACCTGCAACATCGCCGCAGTCTGCGCATCCGGCACACCGTCAAAGCGCTGCGGGCGGAAACGCATCTGGAAGGCGGCGATCACATGCCGGGTGGAAACATCCAGCTCGCCAGTCTGGTCGATGGCGTAGCCAAAGCGCGCCAGCTGCTGCTGGTACCAGGTGACACTTGGCGGATTGACCTCGAAATAGGCCTGTTGCCGTGCCACCGAGGCGGCATCCGGCCAGATGCCCAGTCCGGCGTCGGCCAGGCGCTTCCAGGGGAACAGCGGGCCCGGGTCGAGCTTGCGCAACGGCGCGATGTCGCTGTGGCCGATGATGTGGCGCGGATCGATGTTGTTGCGCTTGACGATATCCTTGAGCAGCGCGATCAGCGCCTGCACCTGCGCTTCGCTGTACGGATGCCAGACCCGCCCGGTCGGCGTGTCGGTATACCCCTCGTTGACGATCTCGATGCCAATGGAGCTGGAATTGAGCCAGGTGCGACCCTGCCACTGGCTGTCCCCGGCGTGCCAGGCGCGGCGGTTCTCGTCCACCAGCTGATACACCGTGGCCGGGCCGTCACCGATCAGGTAGTGGCTGCTGACTTCGCCATGGGTCAGCAGGGCAAGGGAACGCTCCAGCGAGGCATTGGTGTAATGCAGCACGACGAACTGAATACGGCTGTCCTGGTTGGCCGAGGGATGGCTGCGGTCGATGCGCAGGCCACTGGAACAACCTGTCAGGGCCAGCAGGAGCAGGGCAGTGAAGAGTCTTTTCATTGCGGGAATACGTCATCAGGTAAGCGGCAACAGCGCTATAGTATAACGTGCTGACCGCTTGGCGTCAGAGTGCGTTGCATCCGCTCAGCGAATGCACATGACCAGAAACTCCAGAGAGTTGTCGCCGCTGGCGCCTTTCATGTCCACCAACTGCGTCATCACCGTGGCATGCGTGACCTGCGGGTTGCCAATAACCTTGGCCTGACCATGCATCTGCCGATCATGGCTGCCGGCATCGATTGGCGACACCGAGCAGTAGCCTGGGTCTTGCTGAATGATGCGTGGATTGAACTTGAGCGTGTACTGGGTGAAGTAATTGGGCTGCGCCCGGCGCTCGACCTCACTGATCCATTGGGGCCACTGACGCAGCACCGTGCCATCGGCACCCACGCGTGCGGTAAAGAACTGATCCTTGGCCATTGCACTTGTCTGGAAAACCAGGCCCAGCAGCAGCGGCATGATCAATCGGGTCATTTTCATTCTTCAAACTCCAGTCGTCGGTCTGTTGGCGAGGCGCTGAACAGTCAGCGCTCACCCGTAGTCTCAACGGTCCGGGAGTCAGAGAAGCGGTACTTGTTTATGCCTGCTCAACCCGATTGCGGCCATTGTCCTTGGCCCGATACAACGCCTCGTCAGCGCGCTTGAGCACCTGGTCGCTGCGCTCGCCGGAGCGGAAGGCGCTGATGCCAATTGAAGTGGTGATGACTACCC
Organism: Mitsuaria sp. RG; assembly: GCF_028369275.1. Taxonomy (NCBI): domain Bacteria; kingdom Pseudomonadati; phylum Pseudomonadota; class Betaproteobacteria; order Burkholderiales; family Sphaerotilaceae; genus Roseateles; species Mitsuaria sp. RG. The sequence goes on along the minus strand of NZ_JAQMYQ010000055.1, from coordinate 19,139 downwards.
GCTCGCCCTTGAAGTGGAACGGGCAGGCTTCGATGGCCGCACGCAGTGCTTCGGCCACCTGCGCCGCTGCCGGCGGTGAAGTCTGCGGCAACAGCAGGACGAACTCCTCGCCGCCGAAGCGGGCGATGAAGTCGCGCCCGCGCAGGCGCTTGCGCAACTGCTCGGCAACGATCTTCAGCACCTTGTCGCCCGCCAGGTGGCCATAACCGTCGTTGATGCGCTTGAAATGATCGAGGTCGAGGATGGCCATGGCCAGGTGACCGCCGTTCTCCTGCCAGTCGAGTACCTCGCGTTCGACCTGTTCACTCCAGGCCGCACGGTTGGGCAGGCCGGTAAGCGGATCAATCATGGCTTTCTGGCGCTGCTCCTCCAGGTGCTCGCGGTAACCGAGGGCCTCCTGCTCCATGCTCGCCACGCGCTCGGCCAGGCCTTGCAGGCGGCTGGCCAGCTCGTGTTCGCGGCGGTCGCGCTCATGCTGGTGATCGTCCATGGTCACCAGCAGGCCCTCGAGACGGTTCTCCAGGATGTGCTTGAGGCTGTCGACATCGACGGCGCCCTGCACGCTGCTTTGCAGGCCATCGACCTGCTCGCGCAACTGGCTGTCCAGCTCGCGGGCGGCGGAGCTGTTGTCGGCATGGCCAGCGCTGGCTTCGTGCAGATGGCTCTGGAAGGTCTCCAGGCGCTCGTTGAGCTGTTGCAGGTAGGCTTCGAACTCATGCTGGCCACTGTCGGTGATCGCCAGCATGAGCACGGCCAGGTCATCCAGGACCGGAATCAGCTCGTACCAGTTCAGCCCCCGTGAAACCCGCTCGCGCATCTCCAGGGCCTGGGCCTTGTGGCGCTCCGGCAGGCTGAGGTCATCGAGCAGGCCGATCAGGGTCTGCTCGATATGGGCGGCGACCTGGCTGTACGGTGGCTCGACCGCGTCGGGGAGAGCATAAGGGCCGTCTTCGCCGATAACCTCATCTGCCGCAGGTTCCAGCTCATCCGATACGGGTTGCACGTCCTCGACAAGCGCCACGGGCTCAGCAACCGCTACGTCAACGGGCTCCACCTCGGCTTGAGGTTCGGCTTTCGATTCGACAACGGGCACTGGCGTGGTTTCAACCAACGCTGGACCGGGCAGTTCAATTTCCGGCTCGGGTTCCGGTTCGGGCAATTCGGCAGACGCGGTGTGCTCCTGCGCAGGCTCAGGCGTGACAGGCGGCACAGGTGCAAGAGCATGCAGTTCATCGGCATCCCTGGCCTGCGCCTCAGGCGCGATGACGGGAGCCTCCTGCGCCGCAGGCACAGGTATTTCGACGGCCACAGGCGCAGGCACCAGCTCGCCCGGGGCCTCGTCACGGCCACCGAACAGGCGTTGCAGGAAACCCGGGCGGGCTTCGTCCTCGGGCTTTTGCACCGCGCTCAGGGCGCGCCCCTGCAAGCCGCTGAGCTCACCCAGCAAGGGCGGCAGTTCGCGGGACTGGCTGACCCCACCGTCGAGCTTCTTCGCCAGTTTTTTCAGCGGCCGCGACACCTCGCCCGGCAGCGGCAGGGTCTGCAGCTGGGTAACCAGTGCAGTCAGCGCCTCGCTGACCTGGTTCATGCGGGTCTCACGGCGCTGCTCGGAGTCGAGCACGGCTTTTTCCAGGCGTGGAATCAGCCCGGCGAGGCCGGCATCCATGTTGTCGCTGCGGATGACCTCGCGCATTTCCTTCATGCACTGGTCAACGGTCTTGTCGCTACCTTCAGCCGCCAGGGTGCTGCGCACCAGGCCACGGCGCAGCAGGTCGAGACGGGCTTCCCAGCGCCGCTCGAGCTTTTCCTGCTGCTCGATGCTCTTGAGGTATTTTTCTTTCCAGCGCTCGGCTTCTTCGGTCATGCCTGGATCCGCAACGGGTAGTGGCATCTAGTCCTGCAATCACTGGATTTCGGCGGAAAAGCCCAACACTTGAGTGCTGGATTCGCCCAGGCAGGACTAACTCAGGACCGGCAGCGTATCCACAGTCAGGGCATCAGGCAATCGGATCTCGACGGCAACCGGGAGGTGGTCGGAAATGGGCTGCGCCAACACCTCGACTCGCTCGAGTGTCAGGCTCGGGCTGAGCAGGATATGGTCCAGGCAACGCTGGGGGCGCCAACTGGGGAAGGTGGCCTCGACCTGGGGCGCGATCAGGCCCAGGTCACGCAGTGGCGAGTGCTCGATCAGGTCGTTGGCATGGGTGTTCATGTCACCCATGAGGATCTGGTGGCGATAGCCACCAATCAGCTCGCGGATGTAGGCCAGCTGACGGGCGCGGGTCTTGGCGCCAAGGGCCAGGTGCATCATCACCACGATCAGCGCATCCTCGCCCTCGCCGAAGCGCACCAGTATCGCCCCGCGGCCGGACGGGCCGGGCAAGGGGTGGTCTTCCAGGTGCTGGGGCTTGAGGCGGCTGAGCACGCCGTTGCTGTGCTGGGCGAAACGCCCGAGGTTGCGGTTGAGCTGCTGGTACCAGTAGGGGAAGGCGCCCAACTGGGCAAGGTGCTCGACCTGGTTGACAAAGCCGGAGCGCAGGCTGCCGCCGTCGGCTTCCTGCAGGGCCACCAGGTCGAAGTCACCGAGCAGGTCGCCGATCTTCTGCAGGTTGCCGGCGCGCCCGTTGTGCGGCAGCAGGTGCTGCCAGCTGCGGGTGACATAGTGCCGATAACGCTCAGTGCTGATGCCAACCTGGATGTTGAAGCTGAGCAGCCGCAGGCGACCATCTTCCGGCAGGCCGGTGGCCCGCAGGTGATGCTCGTTGACCTGCGGCTGGGGCAGGCCAATGCCTCGCGTGGCACGCAAGCGCATGGCGGTCGCCGCTTACTTAGCGGCGCGCTCCTTGGCGATCAGTTGGTCGGCGACGTTCAGCACGCCTTCCGGACCTTGGGCGGTGCCCAGGTCAAAGCGGTACTTGCCGTTGACGACCATGCTCGGGACGCCGGTGATCTCGTACTTCTTGGCCAGCTCCTTGGCCTGGTTGACCTGGCCCTTGATGGCAAAGGAGTTGAAGGTGGCGAGGAACTTATCCTTGTCCACGCCCTGGGTGGCCAGGAAATCGGCCATTTCCTCAGGCTTGGTCAGGCGCATGCGCTTGTTCTGGATGGCATCGAACACCGCGTTGTGGACATTGTGCTCCACACCCATGGCTTCCAGGGTCAGGAACATCTGGCCATGGGCATCCCATGGACCACCGAACATGGCCGGTACGCGCTTGAAGTTGACGTCCTTGGGCAGCTTGTCGACCCAAGGGTTGATGACCGGCTCGAAGTGGTAGCAGTGCGGGCAGCCATACCAGAACAGCTCGACGACTTCGATCTTGCCAGGCACCGACACCGGTACCGGGTTGCTCAGCTCGATATATTCCTTGCCAGCGGTTGCAGGCTCCGCGGCCTGCACGGCGGCCATACCGAATACGCTGGCGGCGACCAGCGCGGCGCTGAGAATCAGTTTACGCATGCTTTACTCCTGAGCAGTCTTTGGTCGCCTCGACGCGACCTGCGTATGACAGGTCGGGAAGGGCTCGAGTTCTGTAGTGTAACGGCTATGGACAGAAAAAAGGGCAGCCTTGGCTGCCCTTTTCATCTTTAGCGCTGATGCATTAACCGAGTGTTAACGCGGGGCTCACGCCCACCCGACCGGACCAAACTCAAGCCTTGAGCGATTCCTGTAGGAGCGGCCTTGTGCCGCGAAAGGGCTGCATAGCAGCCCAATATTCAGCATTTAGCAACGATCGCCGGGGCCGCTTTGCGGCCCTTTCGCGGCTCAAGACCGCTCCTACCCGGGCAAGGGTGAATCCCGAACACCCTGGAGGGCAGTTGCCCTCACTAAGGCAACTGGATCAGTGCAAGCCCTGAATGTAGCTGGACAGCGCTTCGATGTCCTTGTTGCTCAGCTTGCCGGCGATGGTGCGCATGGTCATGGCGTCGCCGTCGTTGGTGCGGTTGCCTTCGCGGAAGTCGGTCAGCTGCTTGCCGACGTACTGCGCGTGCTGGCCGCTCAGGTGCGGGAATTTCGCCAGGGCGATGCCCGCGCCGTTAGGCGAGTGACAACCGGTGCAGGCAGGCATGCCTTTCTCGAGGTTGCCGCCATTGAACAGGGCACGGCCGCGCTCGACCAGTTTCGGGTCGGCGGCGCCCACGCTGCCTTTCTGGCTGGCGAAGTAGGCGGCGATATCGGCCAGGTCCTGGTCGTTGAAGTTGGCCAGCATGCCGGTCATCTCCAGCACGGTACGCTTGCCGTCCTTGATGTCATGCAGCTGCTTGTTCAGGTAGGGCTCACCTTGGCCGGCGAGTTTCGGGAAGTTCGGTGCCAGGCTGTTGCCGTCAGGGTTGTGGCAGGCCCCACAGACAGCTGTTTTGGCCTGACCGGCAGCAGCATCGCCTTTGATGGGTCCCGCAGCAGTTGCCGCACCTGCGACCCCCATGGTCAACAGCAGACTCACGAATAGTTTGTTCATCAGCTAATCCAACACGGCTAAGGGTGAAATGTTATGTATCGGGACTGCCGCTCATCCAAAGGATGACCAAACGGTAGTCCTCGGCACTGCAGTCCATGCACAATCCACGCGGCGGCATAGCCTTGAAACCCTGTGTAACATGCACCACCAGTTGCTCCATGCCTCGCGCCAGCCTTGGCTCCCAGGCCGCCCGGTCACCGCTTTTGGGTGCCTGGGGCAGTTGTCCGGCGTGACAGGCCGCGCACGTGCGGTTGTACAACGCCTCGGGATCCTGTGTAGCCTGTGCGCTGAAAAACGGCAGGAACATACCGACAGCAAGCAGCCATTTCGCCATGCGAAACGACCTGACAGGGTTGGGGGCCGCGCTGCGTTCTGTTGCGCGAGCTATTGTTCGACACCCCATGCTCAATTGCCTTCGCTGGGCGAATGAGCACACAAAAACTGGGGCATTATATACTTCCGCCAGCCAAACGGAAACGACACCGCTTGCCAGGCCTGGTCCTACGCCTCCAGCGCTGGGCAACACCCACATCGGAAATCCCATGCAAGTCAAGAACCCCATCCTCGGCCTCTGCCAGAAAGCCAAATTCGCCCTCAGCGCCGCCAAGGTCGAACAATGCCCCGAAGACCAGGGTTACGAGGTGGCTTTCGCCGGCCGTTCCAACGCCGGTAAATCCAGCGCCCTCAACACCCTGACCCACGCCAGCCTGGCGCGCACCTCGAAGACCCCCGGGCGCACCCAGCTGCTGAATTTCTTCAGTCTGGACGATGAACGGCGTTTGGTCGACCTGCCGGGCTACGGTTATGCAAAAGTGCCGATCCCGCTCAAGCAGCACTGGCAGAAACACCTGGAAGCCTACCTGGGCAGCCGCGAGTGCCTGCGCGGGGTGATCCTGATGATGGACACCCGCCACCCGATGACCGACTTCGACAAGATGATGCTCGACTGGGCCAAGGCCAGCGGCATGCCCATGCACATCCTGCTGACCAAGGCCGACAAGCTCACCCACGGCGCCGGCAAGAACACCCTGCTCAAGGTGCAGGCGGAAATCCGCAAGGGCTGGGGCGATGCGGCGACCATCCAGCTGTTCTCGGCGCCCAAGCGCCTGGGGCTGGAGGAGGCCTACGGGGTGCTGGCGGACTGGATGGAGCTGGAAGACAAGCCGGTGGCTTGAAGGCTGGTACAACTTCTGTGGGAGCGGGTTTACCCGCGAATGCGATGCTGGGTTCACCGCCGCATTCGCGGGTAAACCCGCTCCCACAGGGTCTGCATCCAGCCAAAACGCCGAATTCCGGGCAAAAAAAACCCCGGACTTCGTATGGGGAGGGGGAAGTTCGGGGTCCAAGTCCGGACCGCTAGGGCGGGGTCCAGATATCTGCCAACACTTAACACAACATAGGAGCATCGAAAGGCTTCACCAGCCATTCAGTACCTCTGAGTGGCGGTTCACCGGTTTAGTTCCAAGCCCCTCGAAACTATTTGCGATAGTTTCATGAAACTCCCGATCTAAGGCCCGAGGCCAGCACCGGATCCGCGACACTACGCCGCAGATCCTACACAGCTTTCACGCAGCGTTTAGTGAGCTTCGTCCCAATTTGCGCCAACGCCTACTTCCACCAGCAGCGGTACATCCAGCTGCGCCGCACCACTCATGTGGACACGGATTTCATCTTTCACCCGTTCGACCAGGTCCTCGCGCACTTCGAGCACCAGTTCGTCGTGCACCTGCAGGATAACGCGCGCATCCAGCTTGCTGTCGGCCAGCCAGTTGTCCACCGCCACCATGGCGCGCTTGATGATGTCCGCCGCGGTCCCCTGCATCGGGGCGTTGATCGCGGTGCGCTCGGCGCCTTTGCGCAGGGCCGGGTTCTTGGCGTTGATGTCCGGCAGGTACAGGCGACGGCCGAACAGGGTTTCGACGAAGCCCTGCTCGGCGGCCTGGGCGCGGGTGCGCTCCATGTAGGCCAGCACGCCGGGGTAACGGGCGAAGTAGCGGTCGATGTAGTCCTGGGACTGCTTGCGGTCGACGCCGATCTGCTTGGCCAGGCCGAACGCGCTCATGCCGTAGATCAGGCCGAAGTTGATCGCCTTGGCGCTGCGGCGCTGGTCGTTGGTGACATTCTCGAGGGCGACGCCGAATACTTCGGCGGCGGTGGCGCGGTGCACATCCAGGTCATTGCGGAAGGCATGCAGCAGGCCTTCGTCCTTGGCCAGGTGGGCCATGATGCGCAACTCGATCTGCGAGTAGTCCGCCGCCAGCAGGCGGTAGCCGGGGCTGGCGACGAAAGCCTGGCGAATGCGCCGACCTTCGGCGGTACGGATCGGGATGTTCTGCAGGTTCGGGTCGTTGGACGACAGGCGCCCGGTGGCGGCCACGGCCTGCTGGTAGGAGGTGTGGATGCGTCCGGTGCGCGGGTTGATCTGCTCGGGCAGCTTGTCGGTGTAGGTGTTCTTGAGCTTGCTCAGGCTGCGATACTGCATCAGCACCTTGGGCAGCGGGTAGCCTTGCTCGGCCAGCTCATCGAGCACCGCCTCGGCGGTGGACGGCTGGCCCTTGGCGGTCTTGCTCAGCACCGGCATGCCCAGCTTGTCGTAGAGGATCCCCCCCAACTGCTTGGGCGAACCCAGGTTGAACGTCTCGCCCGCCAGCTCGAACGCCTCGCGTTCCAGCTCGACCATCTTTGTTCCCAGCTCGCCGCTCTGCACCTTGAGCAGCGCGGCATCCACCAGTGCGCCCTGGCGCTCGATGCGGGCCAGCACCGGTACCAGCGGCATCTCGATGTCCATCAACACCGGCTGCACGCTGGGTGTCTCGGCCAGGCGCGCCTGCAGCGCGTGGTGCAGGCGCAGGGTGATGTCGGCGTCCTCGGCGGCATAGGGGCCGGCCTTGTCCAGATGAATCTGGTTGAAGGTCAGCTGTTTGGCGCCCTTGCCGGCGATATCCTCGAAAGCGATGGTGGAGTGGTCCAGGTACTTCTGCGCCAGGCTGTCCATGTCGTGGCGAGTGGCGGTGGAGTTGAACACGTAGGACTCGAGCATGGTGTCGTAGGCCACGCCGCGCATCAGGATGGCCGGGCTGCCGTTGGCCAGGATATTGATGTCGTACTTGGCGTTCTGGCCGATCTTGCCCTTGGCCGGGTCTTCCAGCAGGGGCTTGAGGGCCAGCAGCACGGCGTCACGGTCGAGCTGGGCGGGGGCGCCTTCGTAATCGTGGGCCAGCGGCACATAGGCGGCCTCGTGGGGCTCGACGGCGAACGACAGGCCAACGAGTTGCGCCTGCTGCGCGTCGAGGCCGGTGGTCTCGGTGTCGAAGGCGAACAGCGGCGCCTGGCGCAGCTTCTCCAGCCAGGCGTCGAAACGCGCCTGGTCGAGGATGGTCTCGTACTTCGGCTCGACCTTCTCGGCCACAGGCTCAACGTCGGCAGCAACGCTGTCACCGGCCTGGGGCGCGCTGCGCTGGACCTCGGCCACCCAGCTCTTGAACTCCATCTCGGTGTACAGCGCCAGCAGCGCCTCGCGGTCCGGCTCGCCGCAGACCAGGGCGTCCACTTCGACATCCAGCTCGACATCGCACTTGATGGTCGCCAGCTCGTAGGACAGGAAGGCCGCGTCGCGGTGCTCCTCGAGCTTGGCCGGCAGGGTCTTGGCGCCACGGATGGCCAGGGCCGGCACCTTGTCGAGGTTGTCGTACAGGTCGCGCAGGCCGCCGCCGATACCGGTCAGCAGGCCGACCGCGGTCTTCTCGCCAACACCCGGCACGCCGGGGATGTTGTCGACCTTGTCGCCCATCAGGGCGAGGAAGTCGATGATGTGCTCGGGACCTACGCCGAACTTCTCGTGCACGCCGGCGATGTCCAGCACGCTGCCGGTCATGGTGTTGACCAGGGTGACGTGACCGTCCACCAACTGGGCCATGTCCTTGTCGCCGGTCGAGATGATCACCGGGCGGCCGGCGGCGGCGCTGCTGCGCGCCAGGGTGCCGATGACGTCGTCGGCCTCCACGCCTTCGACGCACAGCAGCGGGTAGCCGAGGGCGCGGACGCTGGCGTGCAGCGGCTCGACCTGCACCCGCAGGTCGTCGGGCATGCTCGGGCGGTTAGCCTTGTACTCGGCGAACATGGCGTCGCGGAAGGTCCCGCCCTTGGCGTCGAAAACCACCGCGAACAGGCTGTCCGGGTACTGCTTGCGCAGGCTCTTGAGCATGTTCAGCACGCCCTTGACCGCGCCGGTGGGCAGGCCCTTGGAGGTGGTCAGCGGCGGCAGCGCGTGAAAGGCGCGGTAGAGGTAGGACGAACCGTCCACCAGGACGAGGGGCGCTTGGCTCATGAGGAGAATCAACCTTTTCGACGGGTCCGGCGCTAGAATAGCCGGATCAATGACGACAAAAGGACTAGGTTATCATGCGCACACCCATTCGCCTGTTACTGCTCGGTCTGCTGGCCACCATGCCGGTCGTCACCCTGGCGGCGGACGAAGCCCCATCGGCCGATCCCGATGTAACCATTCGCACGGAAGGCGACAAGACCATCCAGGAGTACCGTCAAAACGGCTTCCTGTATGCGATCAAGGTCACGCCGAAGAACGGCAAGCCTTATTTCCTGGTACGCGCCGATGGCTCCGAAGGCAATTTCATTCGTTCCGACCAGCCGGACATGCTGATTCCGTCCTGGAAGATCTTCGAGTGGTAAGCTAGTAACGCGTATCGTTCTTATCAACCAGGCACTTCCGGCGGAAGTGCCCGCATGGGCAATTCTTCAACATGTCAGTCTTCACCCCTGTGTCCCGGCCTGAGCTGGAAACCTTTCTGGCGCCGTACGAGCTGGGTCGCCTGCTCGACTTCCAGGGCATCGCCGCCGGTACCGAGAACAGCAATTTCTTCGTCAGCCTGGAAAAGGGGGAGTTCGTCCTCACACTGATCGAGCGCGGGCCGGCTGAAGACATGCCGTTCTTCATCGAACTGCTCGACGTGCTGCACGCTGCCGACATGCCGGTGCCCTACGCCGTGCGCGACCGCGACGGCAACGGCCTGCGCGAACTGTGCGGCAAGCCGGCTCTTCTGCAGCCACGGCTTTCGGGCAAGCACATCAAGGCTCCGAACAACCAGCACTGCGCCCAGGTCGGCGAGCTGTTGGCGCATATCCACCTGGCCACCCGCGAGCACATCATCGAGCGCCGCACCGACCGTGGCCTGGACTGGATGCTGGAATCTGGCGCCCAGCTGCTGCCGGGCCTGAACCGGGAACAGACAGGGCTGTTGCAGCCGGCACTGGCGGAAATCACCGCGCACAAGGCGCAGATCCTCGCCCTGCCCAAGGCCAACCTGCACGCCGACCTGTTCCGAGACAACGTGATGTTCGAAGGCACCCACCTGACCGGGTTGATCGACTTCTACAACGCCTGTTCCGGGCCGATGCTGTACGACATCGCCATCACCGTGAACGACTGGTGCCTGGACGAGCAGGGCGGCATCGACCTGCCACGCGCCCAGGCCCTGTTGGGCGCCTATGCGGCGCTGCGGCCGTTCACTGCCGCCGAGGCCGAGCTGTGGCCGGTGATGCTGCGGGTGGCCTGCGTGCGCTTCTGGCTGTCGCGCCTGATCGCGGCGCAGGCGTTCGCCGGGATGGACGTGATGATCCATGACCCAAGCGAGTTCGAAGTGCGCCTGGCGCAGCGTCAGCAGGTGGCATTGCACCTGCCGTTTGCCTTGTAACCGCGTCCGCTTCTTCGCGGGTAAACCCGCTCCCACAGGAACCCCGCTGACTTCAACTTCGGCGCGAAGCCTGTGGGAGCGGGTTTACCCGCGAAAGGGCCAGCCCAGGCGTTAGAACTGTTCCAGGCAACCGGCCAGGTCGCTGCCCAGTTTCTCCAGCAAACGCTCATAGCCCCTGGCATCCACCGCATCGCTCCCACCCAGCGCATCCAGCTCCGCCAGGCGCACCGGCAACCCGGCCGTCAGCGTCTCGGCCAGGCGCGGGCGCAGCGGCGGCTCGCTGAACACACAGGTCTTGCCCACCGCCTGCAGGCGCTTGCGCATGGCGGCGACATGCTGTGCGCCCGGCTGCACTTCCGCGGCGACACTGAACACGCCGGCGTGCTTCAGGTCATAGGCGGCCTCGAAGTAATCGAAGGCTTCATGGAACACGAAGTACGGCTTGCCGGCGATCCCCGCCACCCGCTGCTTGATCCGCCCATCCAGGGCATCCATGCGCTCGATGAACAGCTTGAGGTTGGCCTGGTAGCGCGGCGCATTGGCCGGATCCGCTGTCGCCAGGTCACCGACCATCTTCGTCGCGATCACCCGGGCATTCACCGACGACAGCCACAGGTGCGCATCGAGGCTGCCCGGACGGTGGTCATGGTCGTGATCGTCGTGGTCTTCCTCGTCATGGGAGTGGCTGTCCTCGCCGAAGTGACGCAGTTGCAGGCCCGACAGCGACTGCACGGCCACGGTCGGCTTGGCGCGGCTCTTCAGCACGCGGGGCAGGAAGCCTTCCATGTCCGGGCCGATCCAGTACAGCAGGTCGGCATCGGCGACCTTGCGCACGTCGGAGGGGCGCAGCGCGTAGTTGTGCGGGGAGGCGCCCGGCGGCAGCAGCACGTCAGGGCTGCCGACACCGTCCTGAACGGCGGCGGCAATCTGCTGCAGGGGCTTGATGCTGGTCAGCACGCGCACGTCGGCGTGGGCCGAAAAAGAGATGAAAGCGACAAACAGGGCAAGGAATCGGGACACGGTGGATACTCGGGTCGTCAGAAACAGGTAACATAATAACGTCTCCATCCTGAACCGTCGCTGCCCATGTCCATCACGCCGCTGGCCCACCGTCCCCACGATCATTCCCACTGCGTCCACAGTGCGCTGGCCGAGGCCGACGCGCTGTGCAACCGTCAGGGCCTGCGCCTGACCGCCCTGCGCCGCCGCGTGCTGGAGCTGGTGTGGCAGAGCCACAAGCCGCTGGGTGCCTACGACATCCTCGCCGTGCTCAGCGAGCAGGACGGCCGCCGCGCCGCGCCACCGACCGTCTATCGGGCGCTGGACTTCCTGCTGGAGAACGGCCTGGTGCACCGCATCGCCTCGCTCAACGCCTTCATCGGCTGCAGCCATCCCGAGCATGCGCACCAGGGCCAGTTCCTGATCTGCCGCGCCTGCCATGTGGCCATCGAGCTGGAGCAACACAGCATCAGCGACGCCATCGTCAGCAGCGCCAAGGCCGTGGGCTTCGCCGTCGAGACGCAGACGGTCGAAGTGGTCGGCCTGTGTGGCAACTGCCGGGGCAAGGCATGAGCGACGCCCTGATCCGCCTCGAGCAGGTCGGCGTCAACTTCGGTGGCGAAGCGGTGCTCGACAGCATCGACCTGGCCGTCGCGCCGGGGCAGATCGTCACCCTGATCGGCCCCAACGGCGCCGGCAAGACCACCCTGGTACGCGCCGTGCTCGGCCTGCTCAAACCACACCGCGGCAAGGTGTGGCGCAAGCCGAAGCTGCGCATCGGCTACATGCCGCAGAAGATCCAGGTAGACGCCACGCTGCCGCTGTCGGTGCTGCGCTTTCTGCGCCTGGTGCCCGGGGTAGACCGCGCGGCAGCCTTGGCGGCGCTGCAGGAAGTCGGCGCCGAGCAGGTGATCGACAGCCCGATCCAGACCGTCTCCGGCGGCGAGATGCAGCGCGTGCTGCTGGCCCGCGCCCTGTTGCGCGAACCCGAGCTGCTGGTGCTGGACGAGCCGGTGCAGGGCGTCGACGTAGTCGGCCAGACCGAGCTGTACAACCTCATCACCCGCCTGCGCGACCGTCATGGCTGCGGCGTGCTGATGGTCTCCCACGACCTGCACCTGGTGATGAGCGCCACCGACCAGGTGGTCTGCCTCAACCGCCACGTCTGCTGTTCGGGCCATCCGGAGCAGGTCAGCAACGACCCGGCCTTCGTCGAGCTGTTCGGCCAGAATGCCAAGAGCCTGGCCGTCTACCACCACCATCACGATCACAGCCACGACCTGCACGGCTCGGTGATCGCCCCCGGCGCCCATGTCCACGGAGAGCACTGCAAGCATGGCTGATTTTCTTCTCTACGCCCTGCTTGCCGGCCTGTCGCTGGCACTTGTCGCCGGCCCCCTGGGCTCCTTCGTGGTCTGGCGGCGCATGGCCTACTTCGGCGACACCCTGTCCCACGCCGCGCTGCTCGGCGTGGCGCTGGGCTTTGCCCTGGACGTCAGCCCGGCGCTGGCGGTGACCGTCGGCTGCCTGTTGCTGGCGATCCTGCTGGTGACCCTGCAACAGCGCCAGCCACTGGCCTCGGACACCCTGCTCGGCATCCTCGCCCCCAGCACCCTGTCGCTGGGCCTGGTGGTACTGAGCTTCATGCACGATGTGCGCATCGACCTGATGGCCTACCTGTTCGGCGACCTGCTGGCGATCAGCACCACCGACCTGGCCTGGATCCTCGGTGGCAGCGCGCTGGTGCTGGTACTGCTGGCGATGTTCTGGCGGCCGCTGCTGGCGGTCACCGTGCACGAGGAGCTGGCGAGGGTCGAGGGCCTTCCCGTGGCCGGCCTGCGCCTGGCGCTGATGCTGCTGATCGCCGTGGTGATCGCGGTGGCAATGAAGATCGTCGGCGTGCTGCTGATCACCTCGCTGCTGATCATCCCGGCCGCCGCGGCACAGCGTCACGCCCGCTCGCCAGAGCAGATGGCCGTGGGCGCCAGCCTGCTGGGGGTTACCGCGGTCTGTGGCGGCCTGGCGCTGTCCTGGTTCAAGGACACCCCGGCCGGGCCTTCGATCGTGGTCTGTGCGGCAGTGCTATTCTTGCTGAGCCTGGCGTTGCCGAAACGCTGAGATTCCAGGGCGCCTGCTGACGCGCCCTGCAACCTTTTCATCGCTTGCAGGTCTGACAAGACCAGTTTTCGAGCGTGCGCACCTGGGTGTAGACTTGCTCGCTTTTTGCGCAAATAGAGAGTCGCAGGAATGAAGCCGTTCGCCTCACGTTATCTGCTTGTTGCCGCGTTTTCCCTGTTCCTGGCCGCCTGCTCCAGCAAGCCGGCCGAGCAGCCGGTCGCGCCTGCCCAGCCGGATGCCTGGCAGCAGCTGGAACAGAGCATCGCCAGCAACGAACTGGCCACCGCCGAGGACCAGCTGGCCGCGCTGCAGGCCCAGGCACCAGGCGATGCGCGCCTCGAGCCGCACCAGCGCCAGCTGGCCGAGGCCTACCTGCAACGCAGCCGCATCGTCCTGCAAAAGGGCGATGTGAATGCCGCCGCCACCGCGCTGGCCCGCGCCCGGGCGCTGATGCCCCAGGCACCAGCCCTGACTGGCGGCGATGCCATGGCCCAGGCGCGCAAGGCCGAGCTGGAAAAGGCCGAGGCGGCGCTGAAGGCGGCCGAGTCCAAGCCCAAGGCCCGGGTCATCGACCCGACCGCGCCCAGCACCGTCGTGGCGTTGAAGACCACCGACAGCCGGGCGATGCGCCGCCAGTTGGATGACATCGCCGCCGATGTGGTGAATTACCAGTGCGAGGTGGTGTTCCAGGTCCCGCGCACCCAGGACGCGCCGTGGCTCAAGACCCTGCTGGAGAAGCGCGTGCGCAAGCTCGACAGTGGTTTCGAGCTTGAGCAGAAACATGAGATCCAGCGCTCGCTGCCGGCGCAGGTGGTCTTGATCCCCCATCAGCAGTGAACAATCGCGGGGCAAGCCCGCTCCTACAGGGGTTATGCGATCCCTGTAGGAGCGGGCTTGCCCCGCGAAAGGGCTGCAAAGCAGCCCCGGCATTTCCAAGCCGAGCACCAATATCGACACTGAAAGGGCTGATTCCTACGCTGGTATCGCCTCGGCAGCCGCCTCCCGCGCCCACACCCGGTGCCCTTCGAGCGCCTTGAAGAACCCATCGAACGCCTTCTGCCCATCCCCCAGCAACAGCCCCGCATCCTCCTTCAGCCCCAGCTTGTTCAGCAACAGCTTGCCCTCGCTGGTCACCCCAATGGGCTTGAGGTGCTTGTAGGCCTCCAGCAGGAAATGCCTGGCCACGCCGCTTTTCTCCAGCGCCTCCAGCGAAGCCTTGCCCGCCGGCACCCACACGCCATCGAACATCACCGACGGCATGCCTTCCATGGAGGCATCCACCGGCAGTGGCGTGCCATCGGCAGCCTTGACCGGTGCCGAGGTCGGGCCCAACAGCACGGGGCGGGCGCTCTTGGCCTCCAGCGCCTTCACAACCTTGTCGACGCTGCCAGCATCCACGCCATCGGCAACCAGAATGGCGACCTTGCGCCCACTGATGCCGATCCCACCGGGATGGCTCATCTGGCTCAAGGCCTTTGACTGCGAGGGCTTGCTGCCTTTCACCTTGACCGTGCCGGCCTTCGGCGCCGGCAACCCGAGGTTGGCCGCCACCGCCGCCGCCAGCTTGAGGTCGATGTTGGCAAGGATCTCGTTCACTTCCCGGGCGCGAATCGCCTCACGCTCCACCTTGCCCAGCTCGAAGCTGTAAGCCTTGATGATGTGCTGCTGCTCCGTCGGGCTCATGCTCTGGAAGAACAATCGGGCCTGGGAAAAATGATCGCCGAACGACGCGCTGCGCTGGCGGATCTTGTGGGCATCGATACGCTCCCCATAGCTCTCGAAGCCACCGTCCCGCGCGGCGGGTGGCGTCTCTTGCGGCCAGCCGCCATCGATCGAGTTGGGCTCGTAGGCGGCGCGCCCCTTGTCGAGGGTCATGCGGTGCATGGCATCACGCTGGCTGCTGTGGTTGGGCGCGACAGGGCGGTTGATCGGGATTTCATGGAAGTTCGGCCCGCCCAGGCGGCTGATCTGGGTATCGGTGTAGGAGAACAGCCTGCCCTGCAGCAGCGGGTCATTGCTGAAGTCGATGCCAGGGACGATATGCCCCGGACAGAAGGCGATCTGCTCCACCTCGGCGAAGAAGTTGTCGGGGTTGCGATCGAGCACCATCCTGCCCAACGGTGTCACCGGAACGAGTTCTTCGGGGATGAGCTTGGTCGGGTCGAGCAGGTCGAAGTCGAACTTGTGCTCATCGGCTTCGGGGACGATCTGCACGCCCAACTCCCATTCCGGGTAATGCCCGGTCTCGATGGCCTCCCACAGGTCGCGGCGGTGGTAGTCGGTGTCCTTGCCCGCCAGCTTCTGCGCCTCGTCCCACAGCACCGAGTGCACGCCCTGGCGCGGTTTCCAGTGGAACTTGACGAAACTGGCCACGCCCTCGGCGTTGACCAGGCGGAAGGTATGCACGCCAAAGCCTTCCATCATCCGCAGGCTGCGTGGGATGGCGCGGTCGGACATGGCCCACATGACCATGTGCGCCGACTCCGGCACCAGCGAGACGAAGTCCCAGAAGGTGTCGTGGGCCGAACCGCCGGTGGGCATCTCGTTGTGCGGCTCGGGTTTCACCGCGTGGACGAAGTCGGGAAACTTGATTGCGTCCTGGATGAAGAACACCGGCATGTTGTTGCCGACCAGGTCGAAGTTGCCCTCGTCGGTGTAGAACTTCACCGCGAAGCCCCGCACGTCACGCACCGTGTCGCCCGAGCCGCGTGGCCCCTGCACGGTGGAAAAACGCACGAACACCGGGGTGATCTTCTCGGGATCCTGCAGGAAACCGGCCTTGGTCAGTTCGCCATGGCAGCCGTAGCTCTGGAAATAGCCGTGGGCGCCACAGCCCCGGGCGTGGACGATGCGTTCCGGTATGCGCTCATGGTCGAAGTGGGTGATCTTCTCACGCATGATGAAGTCTTCGAGCAGCGAAGGCCCACGGGCGCCGGCCTTGAGGCTGTTCTGGTTGTCGGCGATTCTCACGCCCTGGTTGGTGCGCAGCGCCTGGCCGCTGGCGTCGCTGCGAAAGGCTTCCAGGCTCTGCAACTTGGCGTTGGTGTTGGCCTTGTCAGGGGTTTCGGTGCCCGCGACCGGGCTCGGCTGCGGCGCCTGGGGCTTCTTGCTGGGCATCTTCGGCTCTCCTCATCAGTACTCGGGCTTGTTCAAGTAGATGACTGGAAGGCCGTCGAATGCGTTCAATCGGATTGCCGACCGTCGCGATATGCCGATTGGATTGGAGCATTGCGAAATTAATGCTAAGAACAGACAGGGGAAAAGGCTAAAATGCGCGACCCCGGCTAACCGCTGACCCAAATTCCATGCGCCCCACAAGGTTCGCTCAGTGATCGAGTTTCAAAATGTCCACAAGACCTACCGCGTCGCCGGTAGGGATATCCCGGCCCTGAACCCGACCAGCCTGACCATCGAAGATGGCCAGGTGTTCGGCCTGATCGGCCACTCCGGTGCCGGCAAGAGCACCATGCTGCGTCTGATCAACCGCCTCGAGGAGCCGTCCGGCGGCAAGATCGTGGTCGACGGCGAGGACGTCACCGCCTTCGAGGCCAACCAGCTGCGCCGCTTCCGCCAGCAGGTCGGGATGATCTTCCAGCACTTCAACCTGCTGGCGTCCAAGACCGTCGCCGACAACGTCGCCCTGCCGCTGGTGCTGGCCGGCGAGTTGCCGCGTGGCGAGATCGACAAGCGCGTCACCGAACTGCTGGCCCGCGTCGGCCTGTCCGAGCACGCGAAGAAGTATCCGGCACAGCTGTCGGGCGGACAGAAGCAGCGCGTCGGCATCGCCCGCGCCTTGTCCACCAACCCGAAGATCCTGCTGTGCGACGAGGCCACCAGCGCCCTCGACCCGCAGACCACCGCCTCGGTGCTGCAACTGCTGGCCGAGATCAACCGCGAGCTGAAGCTGACCATCGTGCTGATCACCCACGAGATGGACGTGATCCGCCGGGTCTGCGACCGCGTGGCGGTGATGGACGCCGGGCAGATCGTCGAGGCCGGCCCGGTGGCCGACGTGTTCCTGCACCCGCAGCACGCCACCACCCGGCGCTTCGTCCAGGAGGACGAGCAGGTCGACGAGAACGAGCAACGCGACGACTTCGCCCATGTGCCGGGCCGCATCGTGCGCCTGACGTTCCAGGGTTGCGCCACCTACGCGCCGCTGCTGGGCACCGTGGCCCGCGAAACCGGTGTCGACTACAGCATCCTGGCCGGACGCATCGACCGCATCAAGGACATTCCCTATGGCCAGCTGACCCTCGCCCTGATCGGCGGAGACATGGACGCGGCATTCGCCCGCTTCACTGCAGCTGACGTACATATGGAGGTACTGCGTTGATGGACGCCCTGAATTTCTTCGCCAACGTCGACTGGGCCGAAATCTGGCTGGCCAGCATCGACACCATGATCATGCTGTTCGGCTCGCTGTTCTTCACCGTGCTGCTGGGCCTGCCGCTGGGCGTGCTGCTGTTCCTCTGCGGGCCGCGGCAGATGTTCGAGCAGAAGGGCGTCTACGCGCTGCTGTCGCTGGTGGTGAACATCCTGCGCTCGCTGCCGTTCATCATCCTGCTGATCGTGATGATCCCGATCACCGTGCTGATCACCGGCACCTCGCTGGGTGTTGCGGGGGCGATTCCTCCGCTGGTGGTGGGGGCCACGCCGTTCTTCGCGCGCCTGGTGGAAACCGCCCTGCGCGAGGTGGATCGCGGCATCATCGAAGCCACCCAGTCGATGGGCGCCACCACCCGCCAGATCATCACCAACGCCTTGCTGCCTGAGGCCCGTCCGGGCATCTTCGCGGCGATCACCGTCACCGCCATCACCCTGGTCTCGTACACCGCCATGGCCGGTGTGGTGGGCGCGGGCGGCCTGGGTGACCTGGCCATCCGCTTCGGCTACCAGCGTTTCCAGACCGACGTGATGGTGGTCACCGTGGTCCTGCTGCTGATCCTGGTGCAGGTGCTGCAGAGCGTCGGTGACAAGCTGGTCGTGCATTTTTCCCGTAAATAACCCCAATGGGGTCGGCCTGGCCGACCCGTTCGGGGGCCGTCGCGGCCCTCACAAGGAGTGATCAATGAAGAAGCTGCTTGCTGTTGTCGCCGCCGTCGCGGCCTTCTCGGCCCACGCCGAGACCCTGACCGTCGCCGCCACCCCGGTGCCGCACGCCGAGATCCTCAAGTTCGTCCAGCCGCAGCTGGCGAAGGAGGGCGTGGAGCTGAAGGTCAAGGAGTTCACCGACTACATCCAGCCGAACGTGCAGGTGGCCGAAAAACGTCTGGACGCCAACTTCTTCCAGCACCAGCCGTACCTGGATGAGTTCAACAAGGCCAAGGGCACCCAGCTGGTCAGCGTTGCCGGCGTGCACCTGGAGCCGCTGGGCGCCTACTCGAGCAAGTACAAGAAGCTCGACGAACTGCCATCCGGCGCCACCGTGGTCATCCCCAACGACGCCACCAACGGCGGCCGTGCCCTGCTGCTGCTGGACAAGGCTGGCGTGATCAAGCTCAAGGACAGCAACAACATCCTGTCGACCGTGAAGGACATCACCGGCAACGACAAGAAGCTGAAATTCCGCGAGCTGGAAGCGGCCACCATTCCACGCGTGCTGACCCAGGTCGACCTGGCGCTGATCAACACCAACTATGCGCTGGAAGCCAAACTGAACCCGGAGAAGGACGCCCTGGTGATCGAAGGCAGCGATTCGCCCTACGTGAACATCCTGGTGGCGCGTCCGGACAACAAGGACGCCGATGCCATGAAGAAGCTGGCCGCGGCCCTGCACTCGCCTGAGGTGAAGCAGTTCATCACCGAGAAGTACAAGGGCGCGGTGATTCCGGCGTTCTGATCTGACATC